>NZ_MLQM01000206.1:0-8830 GCF_001854525.1 Mycobacterium talmoniae | reverse complement strand
CCCCCCACCCACCCCACACCCCCCACCCGCGCCCGCCGCACCAGTTGCACTGCAGAGACACCCCCACGTCCACCACCGGCCGCCGGACAATCTTCCGTCCCCCGGCCTGCCTGCAGCTGCGCGGGCAGGCCGGGGAACGGCAGTTGGTCCGCCGGCCGGAGGTCGCCGTGGTGGGGGTGGGCGGCGGCCCGATCGCCGGCTGCATGCTGCTGACAAGTTGAGGAGGACACCGGATGGCTACTACCGTCGCCGACCAGATGATCGCGGCGCTCAAACACAGTGGTGTGCAGCGGGTCTACGGGATCCCGGGGGACAGCCTCAACGGCTTCACCGACGCGATCCGCCGCACCGGCGACTTCACCTGGGAGCTGGTCCGTCACGAGGAGACCGCCGCGTTCGCCGCCGCCGCCGACGCCGGGCTGACCGGGCGGCTGGCGGTGTGCGCGGGCAGCTGCGGTCCGGGCAACCTGCATCTGGTCAACGGCCTGTTCGACGCGCAGCGCAGCCGGGTGCCGGTGCTGGCGATCGCCGCGCACATCCCGCGCGCCGAGATCGGCTCGGACTACTTCCAGGAGACCCACCCGCAAGAGTTGTTCCGCGAATGCAGCGTGTACTGCGAGCTGATCAGCACCCCGGAGATGGCGCCGCGCATCCTGCACCTGGCGATGCGGGCCGCCGTCGAGGACAACGGGGTCGCCGTGGTCGTCGTCCCCGGCGAGGTGTTCTCCGCGCGCCTCGACGACTCGGGCTGGACCGCACGGCCGGTGACGCCGACCGTGTCGGTGTGCCGCCCCGACGACCATGCGCTGGCCCGTGCGGCGGGAATCCTGAACGCGGCCAACGCCGTCACCATCCTGGCCGGTGCGGGGGCGGCGGGCGCGCACCCGCAGGTGATGCAGCTGGCCGGCACGCTGGCCGCGCCGATCGTGCATGCGCTGCGCGGGAAGGACTACCTCGAATACGACAACCCCTACGACGTCGGCATGACCGGGCTGCTGGGCTTCGCCTCCGGGTACAAGGCGATCAAAGAGGCCGACGTGCTGCTGATGCTCGGCACCGACTTTCCCTACCAGCAGTTCTACCCGGACACCGCGACGATCATCCAGGTCGACGTGCGCGGCCGGCACCTGGGCCGACGCACCCCGATCGACCTCGGTCTGGTCGGTACCGTCGCCGACACCGCGGCCGCGTTGCACCCGCGGCTGACCCAAAAGCACGACCGCACTCACCTGGACCGGGCGCTGGCGCACTACGCCAAGACCCGTCGGGGCCTGGACGCGCTGGCCGCCGACGATCGGGGCCGCACCCCGATCCGGCCGGAATACGTTGCGGCCGCGGTAAACCGGCTGGCCGCCGAGGACGCGGTGTTCACCGTCGACGTCGGCTCCCCGGTGGTGTGGGCGTCGCGCTATCTGCGCATGAACGGGCGGCGACGGCTGATCGGATCGTTCAACCACGGCAGCATGGCCGGTGCGCTGCCGCACGCGATCGGCGCGCAGACCGCCGACCGGGACCGCCAGGTCGTCGCGTTGGCCGGCGACGGCGGGCTGACCATGCTGTTCGGGGAACTGGCCACCCTGCTGCAGAACCGGCTGCCGGTCAAGGTGATCGTGTTCAACAACTCCTCGCTGAGCTTCGTGGAGTTGGAGATGAAGGCCGCCGGCATCGTCAACTTCGGCACCGAACTGGACAATCCGAACTTCGCGGCCGTCGCCGCGGCCATGGGCATGTTTGGTCGCCGGGTCGAGAAACCCGCCGACCTGGAACCGGCGCTGGCCGCCGCCTTCAGCCACGACGGCCCGGCGCTGGTCGAGGTGGTCACCGCGCGGCAGGAACTGTCGATCCCGCCGGCGATCACCCTGGAGCAGGCCAAGGGCTTCTCGCTGTACGCGATCCGCACCATACTGGCCGGCCGCGGTGACGAGTTGCTCGACCTGGTCACCACCAACGTGGCCCGCCGCATCCTGGACTGATTGCCGTGTGAGCGGCGAGCAGACGCAGATTCGCACGATCCGGGTGCGATTTGTGCGAATCTGCGTCTGCTCGCGGTCATAAGAGGTCGCGGTCACAGCAGGTCGGCCAGCGCAGCCTCGAGCGTCGGGAACTGGAACGCAAAACCGGCGTCGCGCAACACCGTCGAGGTGGCGTGCCGCCCGGTGAGCCCGAGTGCGGGGTCGGTGCGCAGCAGCATCGCGCCCACCGCGAGCAGGGCGGCCGGGGTGGGCGGGGCCGGCGGCCGGTGCAGCTGGCGGCGCAGCGCCGCCATCAGGTCGCGGTTGCGCACCGGGTGGTCGCTGGCGGCCACCACCACCCCGGACGGGACGGCGATCCCCGGCGTCAGGCCCAAGCAGGCCCGCACGACCGCCAGCCAGTCGGCGCGGTGAATCCAGGAGAACCACTGCCGCCCGCTGCCCACGCGTCCGCCCAGGCCGGCCTTGGTCAGCGACACCAGCCGGGCCAGCGCCGGCGAGGCCGGGTCCAGCACGATCGAGGTGCGCAGGATGACGCCGTGACCGGTGTGGGCCCCGTCGAAGGCCTCCTCCCACGGCTTGGCCACACCGGTCATCTGCGGCAACCCCGTTGGCAGCGGCGTGGATTCGTCGCAGCGGGTTTCCCCGGCATCCGACCAGATCGCGGTGGTGCTGGCCTGGATCCAGTGCGCCAGCGGCGAACTCAATTGCCGGCTGGCCGCCACCAACGCGCGGGTGGGCAGGACCCGGCTGTCGCGCAACGCGGCGACATTGCGTTTGGTGGGGCGGCAGTCGACGAGTTTGCCGGCCAGGTTGATCAGCGCGGTGTTGGCGCCGTCCAGCTCGACGGCCCAGTCGCCGACCGTGCGGCCGTCCCAGCTCACCTGCCGCACCGGCAGCGCCGGGTTGACCCGACGGGTCAGGATCACCACCTCGTGGCCGCGGCCGCCCAGGTCGGCGGCGATCAGGCGGCCCAGCGCTCCGCTGCCACCGGCGAGGACGACCTTGAGTTCCGGGTTCACACCCCAGACGCTAATCCGCCGCCGATCAGCCTGGCCAAGATATACCCCAGGGGGTATAGTCGGTGGCATGACACACCACCACGACGTACTGACCGAGCTGAATCCGCAACACCGCGCGTTGCGCGAGATGATCCCCGACGTGTACCGCGGGTTCGGCGAGATGAGCAAGGCCGCGCTGCAAGACGGGGCGCTGGACACGAAATTCAAGGAACTGATCGCGATGGCTATCGGCGTCGTGCATGGCTGCGACGGTTGCATCGCCTCGCACGCTCGGGGCGCCGCGCGGGCCGGCGCGACCAAGGAGGAGGCCGCCGAGGCGATCGGGGTCAGCATCTTGATGCACGGCGGGCCGGCCACGATCTACGGTGCCCGCGCCTACAACGCCTTCTGCGAGTTCGCCGACACCACCGCGGCCGTGTAGCCATGATCGGCGACCAAGACAGCATTGCCGCGGTGCTGAACCGGCTGCGGCGCGCCCAAGGCCAGTTGGCCGGTGTGATCTCGATGATCGAACAGGGGCGCGACTGCAAGGACGTCGTCACCCAACTGGCCGCGGTGTCCCGCGCACTGGACCGGGCCGGCTTCAAGATTGTCGCCACCGGGCTGCGGGAATGCCTGACCGGGGCCGGGGCCGACGGCGCCGCCCCGCTGACCGAGGCGGAACTCGAGAAATTGTTCCTCGCGCTGGCGTGAGAAAGGAATCCAGCATGGGCGTCGCGTTATCGACCACATTGCACACCTCATTCGACGACGCGGTCACCCGCACTCGGGAAGCGTTGGCCCGGCAGGGCTTTGGTGTGCTCACCGAGATCGACATGAAGGCCACGTTGAAGGCCAAGCTCGGCGAGGACATGGAGGACTACCTGATCCTCGGCGCCTGCAATCCGGGCTTCGCCCACCGGGCGGTCAACGCCTACCGCCAGATCGGTGTGCTGCTGCCCTGCAATGTGGTGGTACGCGCCGATCCCGACGCACCCGGGACCGTCATCGTCGACGCGATGGACCCGCGGCTGATGGTCACGGTGACCGACGAGCCCGGACTGACCGAGATCGCCGAGCAGGTCACCGCGCTGCTGCAGGACGCCCTGCGCGAGGTCGCCGGCGGGTAATCAAGTTGCACGGTCGGCGAACCGGCGGCTAGCCTTGGCGATCGTGCGTCATCTTCTCGTAGTAGCCAGCACCCGCAGCGGGGTCTGATCCAGACCGACCCCCCGCTGTGGGTCGGAAGCTACTACCCGTCGGTCGCTGATTTCGAGCAGAGAAGACCGACACATGAGCACCACCTCCACCATCACCAACGTCACACCGCGAGTCGCCGACCAGTTCGGGGCGCCGTTACCGCGTGGGCTGCGCGAGCAGGCCGACGCGATGACCTGGGAAAACTTTGTCGCCGCCTACGGGCACACCGCGGGCCCGGTGCGGCTGGGCCAGTGGGCCTGCACCGACACCGAACGCCCCGCCACCCGGCTGGGGCCGCAGGCCCGCGGCTATCAGGCCACCATCGCCGTCGGCGACCGGATCGACACCTCCACGGCCGCCGCGACCGGCCCGCTGGCCGCGTTGACCGCCATGCTGCACCAGCGCGGCATCGCCGTCGAGATCCTGCGCTTTCACCAGCTGACGTCCGGTGCACACACCGCCACGTTCATCGAGGGCTCCGACGGTGTTCGCGCGCAGTGGGCGATGGGCTGGTCGACCGACCCGACGCAGTCCGCGCTATCCGCGGTGATCACCTGCGCCAACCGGCTGTATGGCTGACCCTCGGGCGCGAGCGTGCACAAAATGCCAGCTCAGCGGGCTGTTCGCTGGCATTTTGCGCACGCTCGCCGCGGGTAAGGGAGGGTAAGCCGCGGCGGAACGCGCCCCTACAGCGGACGCAGGACCAGGGGCATGCCGTCCATCGGGATGGGCATGCCGCCGTAGTCCCAGCGCGGCTGGTAGCCGGGGTGGGCCAGCTCCAGCCGGTAGCGGCGCAGCAGCCGGTGGATGACGGTCTTGACCTCCAACCGGCCGAACACCATCCCGATACACTTGTGCGCCCCGCCACCGAACGGCGCGAACGCATAGCGGTGCTTCTTGTGTTCGGCGCGCGGCTCGGTGAAGCGCTCCGGGTCGAACTGGCGCGGGTTGGTGTACAGCTCCGGCAGCCAGTGGTTCATCCCCGGCCAGGTCACCACGTTGGTGCCGGCCGGCACGTAGTAGCCCAACAGGTCGGTGTCGCGCACCGTCTGGCGCATGTTGAACGGCAACGGCGTCACCAGCCGCAGCGACTCGTCCATCACCAGGTCCAGCGTCTCCAGCTTCTCCAGCGACTCGATGTCCAGCGGGCCGTCGCCCAGCCGGGCCGACTCGTCACGGGCCCGTTCCTGCCACTCCGGGTGGGCGGCCAGGTGGTAGGCCATGGTGGTGACCGTCGACGTGGTGGTGTCGTGGGCGGCCATCATCAAAAAGATCATGTGGTTGACGATGTCGTCGTCGCTGAAGCTGTTGCCGTCCTCGTCGGCGGTGTGACACAGCACGGTCAGCATGTCGGTGCCCTCGGCGTTGCGGCGCTCGGTGACCCGTTCGGCGAAGTAGTCCTCGAGCACCTTGCGGCCCTGCAGGCCCTGCCACCACTTGAACGGCGGCACCGAGGTCCGGATGATCGCGCCGCCGGCCCGGGTGGTCTGGCAGAACGCCTTGTTCACCTTGGTCACCAGCGCGTGGTCGCTGCCCGGTTCGTGGCCCATGAACACCACCGAGGCGACGTCGAGGGTGAGTTCCTTCACCGCCGGGTACACCAGGAAGCGCGCGTCGTTGGTGGGCCAGTCGGTCACGATCGAGCTGGCCACCCGGTCGATGTGTTCGACGTAGCTGGCCAGCCGGGGCCGGGTGAAGGCCTCCTGCATGATCCGCCGGTGCCCCATGTGCTCGTCGAAGTCGAGCATCATCAAGCCCCGGTTGAAGAACGGGCCGATGACCGGTTCCCAGCCCTTCTGCGAGTAGTCCTTCTTGCGGTTGGAAAAGATCGTCTGGGTGGCGTCGGGCCCCAGCGCAACGATCGACGGCAGGATCGGCGAATCGGCGAAGGTGACCGGGCCGCGGGTGTTGTACAGAAACAGCGGGAAGTCGGGCCCCTGCCGGAACATCTCGACGATGTGCCCCAGGATCGGCAGGCCCGAATCGCCAACGATGGGCTTGAGGTCACTGCCCGGCGGCGGGTCGGCCAGCTTCTTTTGCGGCCAGTCCACGCTCAGCAGCCGCTTTTCCAGCAAGCCCATGCCGGGGATGGTGTTCACCGTCGGGGTGAACCGGCGCTTGGCCTGGTCGAGCAGGTATCGCGGGGTACTGATGGTCGTCATCGACGCTCCTTAACGGGCCGAAAAGATTGTGGTAACCGTCACTTGGCCCCTATCCTTCGGTTAAACTTGACGCCTGTCAAGTTTGATTCTCGCGTGGCGTGGGGCAAGGTCGAGGCGTGACACAGCAGGAACAAGCCGCGCCGACCCGGCGCGGCGACCGACAGCGGCAGGCGATCCTGCAGGCGGTCCGCGACCTGCTGCAGGAAAAGCCGTTCGCGGAGCTGTCGGTGAGCACCATCAGCGACCGCGCCGGGGTGGCCCGCTCCGGGTTCTACTTCTACTTCGACTCCAAGTACGCGGTGCTGGCCCAGATCCTCGCCGAGGCCACCCACGAGCTCGAAGAGCTCACCCAATACTTCGCGCCGCGGGGCAATGACGAGTCGCCGGCCGCGTTCGCCAAGCGGATGGTGGGCAGCGCGGCCGCCGTCTACGCCCACAACGATCCGGTGGTGCGGGCCTGCAACGTCGCCCGCAATACCGACGCCGAGATCCGCGAGATCCTCGATGCCCAGATGAGCACCGTGATCGACCAGATCGTCGCCGTCGTGCAAGACGAGATCGCGGCGGGTACCGCGCACCCGATCAGCGACGACATCCCGGCCCTGGTGCGCACCCTGGGGGTGACCACCGCGCTGATGCTCTCCGGCGACACGTCCTACCTGGGGCCCGACCGTGACGTGCAGCGCGGCGTGCGCGTGCTCGAGGCGCTGTGGCTGAACGCGCTGTGGGGCGGCGCCGACACACTTGACGGTTAGCCGCCCCGCCTCCCGGTACCGCCGGTATCGTCTCCACCCGTGGCCAACCTCAAGCAGCACTACTCGGGTAAGCGGTGTTTTATCACCGGAGCGGCCAGCGGCATCGGGCGCGCCACCGCGCTGCGGCTGGCCGCCCTGGGCGCCGAGCTGTATCTGACCGACCGCAACGCCGACGGGCTGGGCGACACCGTCGCCGACGCGCAGGCGCTGGGCGCGCAGGTGCCCGAGCACCGGGCGCTCAACATCGCCGACTACGACGAGGTCGCCGCGTTCGCCGCCGACATCCATGCCCGGCACCCGGCGATGGACATCGTGATGAACATCGCCGGCGTGTCGGCGTGGGGCACCGTCGACCGGCTGTCCCACGACCAGTGGAGCAAGATGGTCGCGATCAACCTGATGGGCCCGATCCACGTCATCGAGGAGTTCCTGCCGCCGATGGTGGCCGCCGGGCGGGGCGGGCAGCTGGTCAACGTGTCCTCGGCCGCCGGCCTGGTCGCCCTGCCCTGGCACGCCGCCTACAGCGCCAGCAAATACGGGCTGCGCGGGGTGTCGGAGGTGCTGCGCTTCGATCTGGCCCGGCACCGCATCGGGGTCTCGGTGGTGGTGCCCGGCGCGGTGAAGACCCCGCTGGTCAACACCGTCGAAATCGCCGGCGTGGACCGCGAGGACCCCAACGTGGAGCGCTGGGTGGCCCGGTTCGCCGGACATGCGGTGTCCCCGGAGAAGGCAGCCGACAAGATCCTGGCCGGGGTGGCCAAGAACCGCTACCTGATCTACACCTCGGCCGACATCCGGGCGCTGTACGCGTTCAAGCGGCTGGCGTGGTGGCCCTACAGCGTCGCGATGCGGCAAGTCAACGTGGTGTTCAGCCGGGCGCTGCGCCCCGGTGCGCCCACCCGTTAGCGGGTGCCCCACTCCCATGCCGGGGTGGTCTGCAGGCCCTGCCCGGTGACCCGGGTCTCGCCGAAGTCCTTGTAGAGCTCGACCTCCGCCGCGTCGGGGCCGAGGAACTCCAGCAACGACCGCGCGTGGGTGACCACCACCACCTGGGTCTGGGTGGCGGCGGCGCGGATCAGCCCGGCCAGCGGCGCGACCAGATCCGGGTGCAGCGAGGTCTCCGGCTCGTTGAGCACCATCAGCGACGGCGGTTGCGGGCTGAGCAGCGCGGCCGCCCACAGCAGGAAGCGCAGGGTGCCGTCGGAGAGTTCGGCCGCCCGCAACGCCCGCAGCATGCCGCGCTGGTGCAGTTGCAGGTCGAACAGCCCGTCGGAGCGCGCGACCGACACCGTCGCACCGTCGAACGCGGCGCCGACCGCGTGGTGCAGCTCGTCGCCGCCGGATTCGATGATGGTTTGCACCGCGGCGGCCAGGTCGGCGCCGTCGTCGGCGAGCACCGGGGTGCGGGTGCCGACCTGCGGGCGCCGCGCCGGGGCGCCGCCGTCGACCCGGAAACCGTCGTAGAACCGCCAGCCGCGCAACCGGTCCCGGACCGCCGACAGCTCCGGGTGCGCGCCCGGATGGGCGAATTCGGCCAACACGCTGCGGTAGGTCGGCAGGCAGCGGGCCAGCTGCTCGAAGCCGGTGTCGCCGCTGGCTTCGGCGACACCGCGGGTGCGGCGCACCAGGGTGGAGGCGCGCCGCAACACCGGACCGGCGAACACCGCCTCGCGTTTGATCTCCGGATCGCGCACGAACGCCGACTCGATGCCGGCAGCCGGCATGCCGGGACTCTGCGGGAG
>NZ_MLQM01000205.1:0-8929 GCF_001854525.1 Mycobacterium talmoniae | reverse complement strand
ACACCCGCGACCCCACCCCCCCCACAACCCCGCGCCCCCCCCAGCACCCCCACCGATAACGTCGCCGGCGGCGTCAGATGTGTATAAGGCGGTGGGCCTGCTGCTGGCGATGATGCTGTTCGGGGCGGCCGGCGTCGCCGCCGCGCACGCCGTGCTGATCGCCACCGACCCCGCCAAGGACGCCGAGCTGGCCACCGGCCCCGACGAGGTCAGCGCCACCTTCAACGAGAGCCTGCAACCCACCTTCGCGGCGATGACGGTGGTGGGTCCCGACCACCACCTCTGGCAATCGGGGCATCCTCGGGTGCAGGGCGCGATCGCCAGCATCAAGGTGCGCCCGCTGGGACCGGTCGGCGTCTATACGGTGCACTATCGGGTGACCTCGGCCGACGGGCATCCGGTCTCCGGGGCGTGGTCGTTTCGGCTGACCGTACCCGGCACCGGCCAGCCCGGACCCGCGGTTTCGGAGCCGGGTCCCGCGCCCGCCGGGGGGTCCGGGCGCCAGATCCCGATCTGGCCGTTTGCGGTCGGGGCGATCGTCATCGTCGGTGCCGGCCTGTGGGCGGCGCAGCGCAGATCGTGACGGCGGCGCTCGGCCGGCCGGGCAGATTAGCGGTCCGTGCTGAGCAGCGGGCGTGTGCTGGCATGATGGGGATCGCTGCCGGTGTACGCGACGAGGAAACCACAAAGGAGTAGCCGCATGGCAGACTCGCAGGACCAGCCCGACCACGGACCCGACGCTGCGCCGGAGCCGCCCGAGCCGCAGGTGCCGTCGGGCAAGCCGGCGCCGGAGCAGGACGCGGAGCCGCCGGCGAAGAAGGCACCGGCGAAGAAGGCGCCCGCCAAGGCCGCGAAGAAGGCCCCCGCCAAAAAGGCACCCGCGAAGAAGGCACCGGCGAAGAAGGCCCCCGCCAAGAAAGCGCCGGCGAAGAAGGCCGCGCCCGGGATCGACACCAACGGATCTGCCGAGCTCGCGGCGGCGGCGAAAGAGACTGCCGCGCAGGCCAAATCGGCGGTCGACGCGGCGGACAACCCGGTCGCCCGGCCGGCCGCGCTGCCGGCGCCGGCGTCCGGGGGCTTCCCGGTGACGCCGGTGGTCGCGGCCGCGATCGGCCTGCTGGTGCTGCTGCTGATCCGTCAGCTGGTGCGCCGCGCCGGCGACGACGCCTGACCGTGGGCGTGACCTTTCGGCCCACCGCCGACCTCGTCGACGACATCGGGCCCGACGTGCGCAGCTGCGATCTGCAGTTCACCCAGTACGGGGGCCGCGAACAGTTTGCCGGCCCGATTCACACCGTGCGCTGCTTCCAGGACAACGCGCTGCTGAAATCGGTGCTCTCCGAGCCGGGCGAGGGCGCGGTGCTGGTGATCGACGGCGCCGGATCGCTGCACACCGCGCTGGTCGGCGACGTGATCGCCGAGCTGGCCCGCAGCAACGGCTGGGCCGGGCTGATCGTGCACGGGGCGGTGCGCGATGCGGCGACCCTGCGCACCCTCGACATCGGGATCAAGGCGCTGGGGACCAACCCCCGCAAAAGCACCAAGACCGGTGCCGGCGAACGCGACGCCGTCGTCGAGCTCGGGGGTGTCTCCTTCGTGCCCGGCGACATCGCCTACAGCGACCACGACGGCATCGTGGTGGTCGGTTCCTAACGCGACCTCCTAGCGCGAGCAGACACAAAAGCCCCCTAGTAACGTGGTTACAGGGGGCTTTTGTGTCTGCTCGGCGGGGGGACTACACCGCGACCGGGGCGCGGTGGGTGGTGAAGTGCAGGGCCTCGTCGTCGACGCGGCCGCGGCGGATCAGCCGCACATCGAGCAGGTAGTTCTGCTTGAGCCGCCACGGGAACTGCGAACCGGCCTTCGGCAGATAGTCCAGCGCGCGCAGCACATAGCCCGGGGTGAAGTCCATCAGCGGCCGCTCCTCCACCGAGTCGCCGGGGTGATCGGGCACCACGGTGTCGAAGCCGTGGGCGTCCATGTAGTTGAGCAGCCGGCAGACGAACTCCGAGACCAGGTCGGCCTTGAGCGTCCACGACGCGTTGGTGTACCCGATGGTGAACGCCATGTTCGGCAGCCCGGTCAACATCAGGCCCTTGTAGCACATGGTGTCGTTAAGCTCGATCGGCACGCCGTTGCGCCGGATCTCCGCACCACCGAACAGCTGCAGGTTCAAACCCGTTGCGGTGATGATGATGTCGGCGGCCAGCTCCTCCCCGGAGCTCAGCTTGATGCCGGTCTTGGTGAACGTGTCGATGGTGTCGGTGACCACGTCGGCCCCGCCCTTGCGGATGGTGCGGAACAGGTCGCCGTTGGGCGCCAGGCACAGCCGCTGATCCCACGGCTTGTAGCTCGGGCCGAAGTGCTTCTCGACGTCGTAGCCGGCGGGCAGCCGGCGCTTGGCCATGGTCAGCAGCGTCTTGCGCATGTAGTTGGGGAACCGCCGGGACAGCTGGTACTGCGCGGTGGAAAAGCCGATCGCCTTCCACCGGTTCACTACGTGCGCGGCCTTAGCGGGCAGCAGCCGGTTGGCCCGCTCGGCGACCGGGTCGACCAACGGTAGCGACCCGATGTAGGTGGGGGAGCGCTGCAGCATGGTCACGTGCCCGGCGCCGGAGTTCACCAGGGACGGGATCAGCGTCACCGCGGTGGCCCCGGAGCCGATCACGACGATCTTCTTGCCCGCGTAGTCCAGATCCTCCGGCCAGTGCTGCGGGTGCACGATGGTGCCCTCGAAGTCCTCGGCGCCGGGGAACTGCGGCGAGTAACCCTCGTCGTAGTTGTAGTAGCCGCTGCAGGCGAACAGGAACGAGCAGGTGATCTCGCGCTGCTCGCCCTCGCTGTCCACGGTGAGCGTCCAGCGGTTGTCGGCGTCGGACCAGTCGGCGGCCACCACCTTCTGGCGGTAGCGGATGTGCTGGTCGATGCCGTTCTCGGCGGCGGCCTCCTTGACGTAGGCCTTGATCGACGCACCGTCGGCGATGGACTGGGCCGACTCCCACGGCTTGAACCGGAAGCCCAGCGTGAACATGTCCGAGTCGGAGCGGATGCCCGGGTACTTGAACAGGTCCCAGGTGCCACCGAGGTCGTCGCGGCGCTCGAGGATCACGTAGCTCTTGGTGGGGCAGCGGTCCTGCAGATGCCAGGCGGCGCTGATGCCCGAGATGCCGGCGCCGACGATGACAACGTCGAGGTGTTCGTTCATGGGACCAACGGTATCAACACGGTGTTGAGTTGGTCAACAGTGTGTCGATTTTTTCAACATCGAGTAAAGTAGCGGTCGTGACTACCGCCAGCCCCGCCCGCGCCACCCGCGGTCGGCGTTCGACACGCCCGTCGGGCGACGACCGTGAACTGGCCATCCTGACCACCGCGGAACGGCTGCTGGAGCAGCGCCCGCTCACCGACATTTCGGTCGATGACCTGGCCAAAGGCGCCGGTTTGTCCCGCCCGACGTTCTACTTCTACTTCCGCTCCAAAGACGCCGTGCTGCTCACCCTGTTCGAGCGGGTGATCGTCGAAGCCGACTCCGCAATGGAAGCCATGGCCGCCGACCCGCCGGCCGACATCAAAGAGCTCTGGCGCACCGGCATCAACGTCTTCGTGGAGACGTTCGGTTCGCATCGCGCGGTCTCCCTGGCCGCCGATGCCGCCCGCACCAACGCCGACATCCGCGAGCTGTGGTCGCGGTTCATGCAGAAGTGGGTCGGCCACATCGCGGTGGTGATCGAAGCCGAACGCGCCCGCGGCGCGGCGCCGGTGACCCTGCCCGCCCACGACCTGTCCGCCGCGCTGAACCTGCTCAACGAGAAGATGATGCTGGCCACGTTCGGGGACGAGCGCCCGTCGGTGACCGACGAGCACCTGCTCGACACCCTGGTGCACATCTGGGTCGCCAGCGTCTACGGCGACCCCTCTCAACCGCGAGCGAGCGTGTCCCCGGTCGACACGCCGGCCTGATTCCCGGGTCTGCGCACGCTCGCCCGAGAAACACCGCCCACCTGTCCCACCCTAATGCGAACATATGTTCGTGTCGGGTTTGGCGACGATCCTGCATGCGGACCTGGACTCCTTCTACGCGTCGGTCGAACAACGCGACGACCCCGCGCTGCGCGGCCGGCCCGTCATCGTCGGCGGCGGGGTGGTGTTGGCCGCCAGCTATGAGGCGAAGGCCTTCGGGGTGCGCACCGCCATGCCGGGTGCCCAGGCCCGGCGGCTGTGCCCGCAGGCGGCGGTGGTGCCGCCGCGGATGTCGGCCTACACCCGGGCCAGCGACGCGGTCTTCGCGGTGTTTGCCGACACCACACCGCTGGTCGAGGCGGTGTCGGTCGACGAAGCGTTTCTTGACGTGACCGGCCTGCGCCGGGTCGCCGGGCAACCGGTGCAGATCGCGGCGCGGCTGCGGGCGCAGGTCCGGCAGCGGGTCGGGCTGCCGATCACCGTCGGGATCGCCCGCACCAAGTTCTTGGCCAAGGTGGCCAGCCAGGTCGCCAAACCCGACGGGCTGCTGCTGGTGCCGCCGGAACGGGAGTTGGCGTTCCTGCATCCGCTGCCGGTGCGTCGGCTGTGGGGGGTGGGGGCGGTGACCGCGGCGAAACTGCACGCCCACGGCATCGACACCGTCGCGCAGGTGGCCGAACTCAGCGAGCCGATGCTGGCGTCGCTGGTCGGCGGGGCGATGGGCCGCCAGCTGTATGCGTTGTCCCGCAATATCGACCGGCGGCGGGTGCGGCCCGGCGTGCGGCGGCGGTCGGTGGGCGCCCAGCGCGCCCTCGGCCGGGCCGGCAACCGGATGTCAGAGCGTGAGGTGGACGCCGTGGTGATGACGTTGATCGACCGGATCACCGGCCGGCTGCGCACGGCGGGCCGCACTGGGCGGACGGTGGTGCTGCGGCTGCGGTTCGACGACTTCGGCCGGGCCACCCGCTCGCACACCCTGCCGTGGCCGACGTCCTCGACCGCACCCATCCTGGCCGCCGCCCGCGGGTTGGTGGCCGGGGCGGCACCGCTGATCGCCGAGCGCGGCTTGACCCTGATCGGGTTCGCGGTCGCCAATATCGACCGAGGCGGGGCCCAGCAGTTGGAACTGCCGTTCAACGGCGCGGACCGGCCCGCCGTCGACGAGGCGGTCGAACGGGTGCGCCGCCGCTACGGCAACGCGGCGCTGATCCGCGCGGCGCTGCTCGGCCGGGATCCCGGCCTGGAGATGCCGCATCTGCCCGACTGACCACGGGGCGCCGAGTGGGCAGTTAGGGCACGGGTTTTCGCCGGAAGCGTGCATCAACTGCCCACTCGACGGTAGCTAAACCAGTTGGGCGGCAATGAAACCGGCGAGCAGGACGGCGAACCCGCCCATCTCCCCGGCGATAAGGGCGAACATGCTGAGGTGCAGGCCGCGGGTCGGATGGGCGAACTGGTTGGTGGTGTCGCGCAACGCGCCGTGCGCGATGTAGCTGGCGATGGCGGCCACGAAGAAGAACACCACCACCATGGCCGCGGTCAGGTTCACCCACGGCGGCCAGCCGCTAAGTTCCACGAAGACCGCGATCAGCAGCGTCGCGAATGAGTAGAGCAGCGCCGCGCGGTGCGCGATGTCGACGTAGGGATGCGCGATGTGGTTCTCGGCGGTGGCCATCTGCCGGTATTTCCACACGCCCAGACCCAGCGCCAATAAGAAGATCAGCCCGGCCGCCAGCAGGGTGATCACGGTGTCGATGCCCAGGCCCGCGCGCACGACTCGTGAGTTTATGACGCCGTCCAGGTCAACAGGTCCTCGGCCGGCCAGGTGTTGACGATCCGCTCGGTCGGCACCCCCGCATCCAGGGCCCGCTGGGCGCCGTAGCCCAGGAAATCCAGCTGGCCCGGCGCGTGCGCGTCGGTGTCGATGCTGAACAGGCACCCGATCTCCAGTGCCAGGTTGAGCAGCCGGGTCGGCGGGTCACGGCGCTCCGGGCGGGAGTTGATCTCCACCGCGGTGCCGTGGTCGCGGCAGGCGGTGAACACCTTTTCCGCATCGAACTTCGATTCGGGCCGGATGCCTCGGTTGCCAGCCACCAGCCGTCCGGTGCAGTGGCCCAGCACGTCGGCGTGTTCGTTGGACACCGCGCGGATCATCCGGCGGGTCATCGACGCCGCATCCATCGCCAGTTTCGAGTGCACGCTGGCCACCACGACATCGAGCCGCTCCAGCAGGTCCGGCTCCTGATCCAGGGTGCCGTCGTCGAGGATGTCGACCTCGATGCCGGTCAGGATGCGCATCGGCGCGAACCGCTCCCGCAGCTCGTCGATCACGTCAAGCTGGCGACGCAACCGGTCGGGGGAGAGGCCGTTGGCGATCGTCAGCCGCGGGGAATGGTCGGTCAGCGCACAGTACTGGTGGCCCAGCGCCGCGGCGGTGGCCATCATCTCCTCGATCGGCGCCGACCCATCCGACCAGTTCGAATGCAGATGCAGATCCCCGCGCAGCGCGGCGCGAACCTCCCCACCGCCGAGATCGGCGGCCGCCGAACGCAGTTCGACCAACACGTCGGGTTCGCGGCCCGACCAGGCCTGCGCGATCACCGCGGCGGTCTTCGGCCCGATCCCGGGCAGGGACTGCCAGCTGTTGGCCCGCCCGTGCCGGTCCCGTTCGGCCGGGTCGAGCGCCTCGACGACGTCGGCGGCGCGCCGGTAGGCCATCACCCGGCGGGAGTCCTCGCGGGCCCGGTCCTTGTAATAGGCGATCTGTCGCAGCGCGGACACCGGATCCATTCCCCCAGTGTGCCGCAGCCGCGAGACGCCGAGCAGACGCAGAATCGCATAAATCGAACGCGGAGCGTGCGATTCTGCGTCTGCTCGCCGCGGGGCGGAGTGCCGTAACCGCGAGTAGCCTGAAGCGAGTGCGATTCGCCTTCAAAACCTCACCGCAAAACACCACCTGGGCCGACATGTTGGCGCTCTGGCAGGCCGCCGACCAGATCGACATCTACGAGTCCGGCTGGACCTTCGACCACTTCTATCCGATCTTCTCCGACTCGGCCGGGCCGTGTCTGGAGGGCTGGACCACGCTGACCGCGTTGGCCCAGGCCACCACCCGGCTGCGGCTGGGCACCCTGGTCACCGGGATCCACTACCGCCATCCCGCGGTGCTGGCCAACATGGCCGCGGCGCTGGACATCATCTCCGGCGGTCGGCTCGAGTTGGGCATCGGCGCCGGCTGGAACGAGGAGGAGTCCGGCGCCTACGGCATCGAATTGGGCAGCATCAGGGAACGGTTCGACCGGTTCGAAGAGGCCTGCCAGGTGTTGACCGGCCTGCTCAGCCAGGAGACCACCGATTTCGACGGCAAGTTCTATCAGCTCAAGGGGGCGCGCAACGAGCCCAAGGGGCCGCAGCGCCCGCACCCGCCGATCTGCATCGGCGGCAGCGGCGAGAAACGCACCCTGAAGATCACCGCGAAATATGCTCAACATTGGAATTTCGTCGGCGGCCCGCCCGAGGAGTTCGCGCGCAAGCGCGACGTGCTGGCCGCGCACTGCGCCGATATCGGTCGCGACCCCAAGGAGATCCTGCTGTCGGCGCACGTGCGGCTGGAGTCGGATCGTAACTACGGCAAGGTGATTGACGACGCGGCCGCGTTGGGCGCCGAGGGGCTGGACCTGGCCATCGTGTACATCCCGGTGCCCTATGACCCGGCGGTGCTCGAGCCGCTGGCCGAGGCGATCCGAGACTCTGGGCTGTAGTTAACCGGTCAGCCGGTCTAGTTCGGCGGCGAGGTTGATCCGGGCCTGCGCTTCCCAGCGCTGCTGGGCCGCCGGCGTGCGATAGAGCGCGGGGCCACCCAGCAGCGCGCGCAGCACCTGCGCGCGTCCGGTCCGGAAGGCGTCGTCGGGCAGGTGCGCGTATTCGTCCCGAACCGCCGCCGCGTAGGCGGCGTAGCGGTCGGCCGGTGCGCCCAGGATCGCCAGGTCCGCGTCGGACAGCGTGACGCCGTTGCGATCGTCGGGCGCCGGGTCATGGGCGGCGGTGAGCCGCACCAACCGGGCGACCTCCGCGATCAGCGACACCGGCAGGCCGAGCGCGGCCAGTTCGGTCTCCGCGCGCCGCGCGCTGTTCTCCTCGTCGTCGCCGCGGCCCCGATACACCGCGTCGTGATACCACGCGGCCAGCCGCACCGCGTCGGGGTCGTCCGCGTGGGCGGCGAGGGCGTCGACGTGGGCCAGCACGTCCCGTAGGTGAGCCAGGTTGTGGTAGCGCCGATGCGGTTCGCTCCAGGCCGCCAGCAGCCCGCGGCCGATCCCGTCCCGGTCGGGCGAGGTGGACTGCGGCGCGATCAGGGCGTGCCAGGCGGCGGCCAGGTCGGCGACGTCGGGGTCACTGGGCGGCATGACCCGATTCTCGCCCACGCGGGCTGCGCGGCGCGACGCACCGAGAGATCACGAACTGGCAAACTGCCGCACGGTGCGCGGCCGCTGCGCTACACCCCGAAGCGCAGTAGCTCGTCGGTGGTGACCAAGCGTTCGTGTTTAGCCGGAAACTCGCGGCTCTTGACCGGATGCCGTAACAATGACCAGGCCATTCGCCCTACCCGCGATAGGGCTATCGGGTTGATGTGCACGACGATTACTCCTGCGGTCGGTGTTGCTGATCTGGGCCCGCATACCGCACTGCCCACACCGCGTTATTAGACACCTGCCGATTGGCAAACAGTACGCGACGCGCCGATAAATCATCGGATGATTCTGGTGAGGTCTATGTGGCCAGAGTGATCAGCACGAGCAGACGCAAAAGCCCCCATTTCTAGCACCAAATGGGGGCTTTTGTGTCTCAGTGTCAGTGTGAGTGTGCCGGGTTGCGGTGTGTCTGCGTGACAGGTGCCGTGGCGCGGTGGTTGGTTCTGTCTTACCTGGTGTCTGGCTCATTTTGCGTCTGCCGCCCTCGGGGTTGGCGT
>NZ_MLQM01000204.1:0-8939 GCF_001854525.1 Mycobacterium talmoniae | reverse complement strand
GACAGGCCGGGTGGCGCTCAACGTGCATCACCCCTCCGACGTGCTGGCCGGATGGGCGCTGGGCTACCTGTATTACCTGCTGTGTCTGCGGGTGGTGCGGCCGTCGTACGGAAGGCAGCCATATGGCCGCGCTGTTCCGGCACAGTCCGTCACCGGGTCCGGTTAATCTCCCCGAAGAGCAATTACGGGGAAGGGAACCATGGCGCAGACCAATGCCAATCTGATCTGGAAGATCGCCGACCTGCTGCGCGGACCGTATCAGCCCAATCAGTACGGCGATGTGATCTTGCCGTTCACGATCCTGCGCCGCTTGGACTGCATCCTGGAGTCCACCAAGGACCAGGTGCTAGCCGAGTACAAGAGGATCTCTTCGACCAAGGTCGACCCCGGTGTGCTGCTGAAGAACAAGTTCAAGCTGCCGTTCTACAACACCTCCCGCTGGAGCTTCGCCTCCCTGATCGGCGACCCGGAGGGGGTGGCCGACAACCTGGTCGACTACATCGAGCACTTCTCGCCGAACGTGCGCGACGTGTTTGACGGGTTCGGAATGCTCGACGAGATCGCCGACCTGGCGAAATCGGATCGGCTGTATCTGATCGTCAAAGAGTTCGCCGCCGTCGACCTCCATCCCCAGGTCGTCTCCGGGCACGACATGGGCTACATCTTCGAAGAGCTGATCCGCAAGTTCGCCGAATCCAACTCCACCCAGGCCGGTGACCATTTCACCCCGCGGGAAGTCATCGCCTTGATGGTCGACATCCTGTTCTGCACCCACGACGATGCGTTGACCAAACCGGGCACGGTGCGCACCATCTACGACCCGGCCGCCGGGACCGGTGGCATGCTCTCCACCGCGTACGACCACCTGGTCGAGATGAACCCCAAGGCCCGCCCCGTCCTTTACGGTCAGGACATCAACCCGCGGTCGTATGCGCTGTGTAAGTCCGACATGATCATCAAGGGCCAGGACGTCGACAACATCTACTTCGGTGACACGCTGACCGACGACGGGTTTCGCACGAAGACCTTCGACTTCCTGTTATCCAATCCGCCGTTCGGGGTGGACTGGAAGACCCAGCAGAAGAAAGTCACCGACGAACACGAGCAGCGCGGCTTCGCCGGGCGCTTCGGTCCTGGCCTACCCCGCGTCTCCGACGGGTCCATGCTGTTCCTGCTGCATCTGATCTCCAAGATGCAGCCCGTCAAGAACGGCGAGGGTGGCAGCCGGTTGGCCATCGTGCTCAACGGCTCCCCGCTATTCACCGGCGGCGCGGGTTCTGGAGAGTCCAACATCCGGCAGTGGATCATCGAGAACGACCTACTGGATGCGATCATCGCGCTGCCGACCGACATGTTCTACAACACCGGTATCGCCACCTACATCTGGATTCTGGACAACAACAAGCCGGCCAAGCGGCGGGGCAAGGTTCAGCTGATCAACGCCGTCGAGATGTTTGGCAAGATGCGCAAATCGCTCGGATCCAAGCGCAAGGAGCTGCGCGCCAAGGACATTGAGCGGATCTGCCATCTGTACGACAGCTTCCGCAATGAGCACCACACCGACGATCGTGTGGCCCACTCGAAGGTGTTCAAAGGCGAGGAGTTCGGCTACTCCACCATCACCGTGGAGCGCCCGCTGCAGCTGCGGTTTGAGCCGACCGAAGACAACGTCGAGGAAGTCCTGGCCCACAAGAGCATCACCAAACTCAAGCCCGGAGAACAGGCCGCCATCCGCGCGGCGCTGACCGGTCTGATCGGGTGGGAATGGAAGGACCGCGACGAGTTCGTCGGCGAACTCAAAGATGCGCTCCACAAGGCGGGGGTGACCAAGCCGCCGGCCCCGCTGGTCAAGACGATCTGGTCCACGATCGGCGAGCACGACGACACCGCCACCATCGTCACCGACGCCAAGGGCAACCCCGAACCCGACCCGGCGCTGCGTGACACCGAGAACGTGCCGCTTGCTGAGGACATCGAGGAGTACTTCGCCCGCGAAGTCCTGCCGCACGTCCCGGATGCCTGGATCGACCACGACAAGACCAAGCTCGGCTACGAGATCCCGTTCACGCGGCACTTCTACCGGTACGTGCCGCCCAGGCCGCTGGAGGAGATCCAGAAGGACCTACGTGTTCTGGTGGGGGAGATCCAGGCCATGCTCGCCGAGGTTGGCGCGTGAGCTGGCCAACGTACTCGGCTATGAAGCAGTCAGGAGTCGACTGGTTAGGTGAGGTGCCCTCGACTTGGTCGGTTGAGCGGATGTCCTGGCTGTTCGCCGACATCTCCAGCGGCACGACACCGGATAGCAGTAATGCCGAGTACTACGGCGACGACGTCAACTGGGTCACAACTGGTGAGCTGCGTGAACAGCCGATAGGGCGAACTGAAAGGCGCCTCACACGGTCTGCGCTCGCCTCGCATAGTGCGTTGAAGGTTTATCCAGCAGGGACGTTGTTGATCGCGATGTACGGCGCGACGATAGGTCGCCTGGGCTGGCTGCAAGAGGCTGCGTGCACTAACCAAGCGTGCTGTGCATTCGCTAACCCCCTCCGGGTGGCTACCCGGTTCGCCTATTACGCTCTCAGTGCTGCTCGTGATCATCTGATCAGGCTCGCCTCTGGTGGTGGCCAGCCGAACATAAATCAGGATAAGTTGCGAAGTCTCCGTATTGGGGTGCCAAGCCGTGCGGAGCAGAACCGGATTGTCGACTTTCTCGATCGCGAGACTGTCAAGATTGATGCGTTGATCGCCAAGCAGGAGCAGCTCATCGACACCCTGCGTGAGGACCGCATCGCCACCATCACCCGAGCCGTCACCAAAGGCCTCGACCCCGACGTTGAGATGAGAGACTCTGGGATTCCGTGGATCGGGCTGGTTCCGCGCCACTGGGCAGTAGGCAAAGTCAAACATGGCTTCTCCGTGGTGCTTGGGAAGATGTACCAGGGTGAACCGCAACGTACCGCCGATGTGGAGCTTCCACATCTCAAAGCGGGCAGCATCACTGAGGCTGGGCTGAACACGGAGGAACCGATGATGTGCTGGTTCTCTGCTCATGAGGTGCGCACACTTTCGCTCAGGAAGAATGATGTGCTAGTCGTTGAAGGCGGTGCAATCGGGCGATGCACCGTTCTTGACACGGACATGCCCGGTTGGGGCTTTCAGAAGTCGCTCAACCGTGTTCGTGCACGCAGCGGCGACTCCCCGAAGTTTCTCGCCTATTTGGTGGAAACAGCGACAGCTTGCGGTCATGTATCTGTGCTCTGCGGCAAGTCCACGATCCCACACTTCACAGCAGAGAAGCTGGAGGCCTTGGAGTGGCCCCGCCCGTCCCCCGCTGAACAGCGGGCGATCGTTCGTCACCTTGAGACCAAATGCAAGAAGATCGACGCGCTGATCGCCAAAGCGACGCAGGTGATTGACACGCTGCGGGAGTATCGCTCGGCACTTATTACCGACGCGGTGACGGGGAAGATTGACGTGAGCGGGGCGGTGGCGTAGGTATGGCGCGGCCGCAGACGATTCAAATCTATTTGCCGTCGGGGGATCCGGCTGGTCTGCGGGTGGCTAACTTGACGACCCGCACGGTGCGGGTGTTTGAGGTACCTCGTTCGTTGCTTGCGCAGTTCCTGCAGCGCCCTGAGGCAGGCCAGGTGGGTGTCTACTACCTGTTTGGTTCCAAAGACGACGAGACGCCGCAGTGCTATATCGGCCAGTCCGGGAACGTGGGGTCTCGGCTGCAGCAGCACACCACGAGCAAGGACTTCTGGACCAAGGCGATGGTGGCGGTGTCGTTGACCAACGAGTGGACCTCGACACATGTGGCGTACCTGGAGTGGTTGTCGCTGGCGCGGGCGAAGGCTGCCGGGCGCTACGTCCTGGTCAACGGCAACCAGGCTTCAAACCCGTTCACCCCGGAACCCTTGGAGGCCGACTGCCAGGAGTTCATCGACACGATCACGGTGCTGCTCACCACACTGGGTGCGCCTGTCCTAGAAAAGATTAGGCTGGTGTCGTCCGCTGCCTCGAGCGCCGAGACGACGACCGCCGACGACGCGGAACTGTTGCTCTTCACGGAAGCCGGGTGCGACGCGAGCGGGTACCAGACCTCCGAGGGGCTGTTAGTGCTCGCTGGGTCGAGGGGGCGCTCTGCATTGCGCCCGTCGGCCCCCAGCAGCGTTGCTCGATTGCGGGACAGCCTTCAGGCAGAAGGTGTGGTCCAGGTCGACGGTGAGGATCTGATCTTCCTCAAGGACCATCTGTTTACCAGTCCGTCCGCTGCCGGGAGCGTGCTTGTCGGGGGCACCAATAACGGACGTGCCAGTTGGCACAACGATCAGGGGCAATCCATCAACTTCATCGAGCAGGTTGCCCTCGCGTCGACCGTCGAGGCGGAACCGGAATGACTCAGCATCATGAGTCCGCGTTCGAGACCGAGATCTGTGAGTACCTGGCCGAGCACGGGTGGTTGTACTCACCCACTGACGCCGGCTACGACCGGGAGTTGGCCCTGTTCCCAGAAGACGTGTTCGGTTGGCTGGCCGACACCCAGCCGGACCAGTTGGCCAAGCGGGTCAAACCGGAGCTGACGGGACAGGCACTGGCGAAGGCGCAGACGGGTGTGCTGACCACGCTGGCGAAGGCGCTGGGCGCTGATCCGAGGGCGAACGGCGGCACGTTGTCCGTGCTGCGAAGAGGGTTCAAGGACCTCAACGCGCAGTTTCAGATGTGCCAGTTCCGCCCCAACACCACGCTGAACGAGACCACCAAGAAGCGTTACGACGCGGTGCGGCTGCGGGTGGTGCGGCAGGTGCACTACTCGACGCAGAACCACAACAGCATCGACTTGGTGTTCTTCGTCAACGGCATCCCGGTCGCCACCGCCGAATTGAAGACCGACTTCACCCAGAACATCACCGACGCGGTGCTGCAGTACAAGCAGCACCGGCACCCCAAGGGCGAACCCCTGCTGCAGTTCGGGTCGCGAGCCTTGGTGCACTTCGCGGTATCCAACAGCGAAGTGCAGATGACGACCAAGCTGGCTGGCAAGGACACCGTGTTCTTGCCGTTCAACCGCGGCGATCACGGCCATGGCGGGAATCCGCCGAATCCGCACGGCTCCCCGACGGCGTATTTGTGGGGCCAGATCCTGCAGCGCGACACCTGGCTGGACATCCTCGGACGCTTCATGCACCTGCAGGTCGACGAGGATCTCGACCCTGTCACGAACAAGAAGACCCGCAAGCAGACGATGTTGTTCCCACGTTTCCACCAGTGGGAGGCCGTGACCCGGCTGGTGGAGGCCGCCCGCGAGCAGGGCCCCGGGCATCGGTATCTGATCCAACACTCGGCCGGCAGCGGCAAGACGAATTCGATTTCGTGGCTGACCCACCGGCTCTCGGTGCTGCATGACGATGCGAACACGCCGGTGTTTGACTCGGTCATCGTGATCACCGACCGCAACGTCCTCGACGCCCAACTGCAGGAGGCGATCCGCCAGATCGACCGCACCCCAGGAGTCGTCGCCCACATCGCCGGGCTGGGCGGGCCGAAATCTCAGGAACTCGCCGACGCACTGACCGGTGGGACGAAGATCATCATCGTCACCATCCAAACGTTCCCGTACGCGTTAGAGCTGATCCGCACCCAAGCCGATCTCAAGGGCAAGAACTTCGCGATCATCGCCGACGAGGCGCACTCATCGCAGGCCGGCGAAGCGTCCAAACGGCTGAAAGCAGCTCTGACGGCCAGCGAACTCGACGAGCTCAAAGACGGTGGCACCCTTGATGCCGAGGACGTGTTGGCTGCGGAGATGACCGCCCGTGCCGAAGCCAAGAACTTGTCGTTTTTCGCGTTCACCGCCACCCCGAAAGCTAAGACGCTGGAACTGTTTGGGCACAGGGGCTACGACGGCAAACCTCACCCGTTCCACCTGTATTCGATGCAGCAAGCCATCGAGGAGGGCTTCATCCTCGATGTGCTGCGCAGTTACACGCCGTATAAGACGGCGTTCCGGCTGACCCACAACGGGCAGACCTACGAAACCACCGACACCGCCGAGAGCGGGACGGTGGACGTCTCGGGCGACTCCAGCGGCGACTTGGTCGATAAACGTGCGGCGATTAAATCGGTGATGAATTGGGTCAAACTGCACCCGACCAACATCGCCCAGAAGGTTCAGATCATCGTCGAGCACTTCCGCGCCAACGTGGGCCCCCGGCTGGACGGGAGGGCCAAGGCGATGGTGGTGACCTCATCGCGCAAGGCCGCTGTGCGCTACAAGCTGGCCTTCGACAAGTACGTCGCCCAGCAGGGCTACACCGACGTCGCCGCCCTGGTGGCATTCTCCGGTGAGGTCACCGACGACGAATCCGGCCTGGAGAAGGTCACCGAATCCTCGATGAATCCCGGGCTGAAGGGCCGAGACCTGCGCGATGCGTTCGCGACCGACGAATACAACGTCATGCTGGTGGCCAACAAATTCCAGACCGGCTTCGACCAGCCACTGCTGGTCGCCATGTACGTCGACAAGAGGTTGTCGGGGGTGGCGGCGGTGCAGACCCTGTCCCGGCTCAACCGCAAAGCCCCGGGCAAGGATCAGACCTTCGTGCTGGATTTCGCCAACACCGCCGAGGACATCGTCGAAGCATTCGAGCCCTACTACGAGGCCACCACGCTCGCCGACGTCACCGACCCCAACATCGTGCACGAGACCATGAGCAAGCTCGACGCCGCCGGGATCTATCAGGAGTCGGAGATCGACGGCCTTGTCGCGGACTACCTTGCGCGCAAAGGCCATGAGGCGCTCAACAAGTGGGTGAAGCCGGCCCGCGATCGCTTCCGTGACCGGGAACGCCAGGCTATCGATCACAACGACAAGCTCGCCCTGGAAGAGTTACAGATCTTCCGCAAGGATGTCGGGACCTTCATCCGCCAATACGACTTCCTGTCCCAGATCGTCAACTACGAGGACCCGTCGCTGGAGAAGCTGTCGATCTATCTGCGCCACCTCGCGCCGGTCATCGCCAGTGAGCAGCTGAACCATGAGATCGACCTGTCCACCGTCGATTTCGACTATCTGGCGCACCGCGAGCAGCCGACCACTTCCGGCAACCTGACCGGCGATGTGCCCCTGCAGCCGGCCAAGGAGTCGGGCACCGGCACCGCCCGTGACCCGGAGTTGGTGGCGCTCGATGAGGTCATCGCCCAGATCAACGATCTGTTCTCCGGAGACCACCCCGACTCCAGCGTGCGCAACGTCGTCACCCACATCAAAGACCGGCTCGAAGAGAGCGAGACGTTACAACAGCAGGCCCAGAACAACACGCTGGCGCAGTTCTCCGCCAGCCCGGACCTGCAGAGTGAGTTCGTCGGTGCGGTGATCGGGGCCATGGCCTCCTCGGAAGATCTGTCGACCCAGATCCTCAACAACCCCGAACTATCCCAGAAGCTGCTCGGGGAACTAGTTCCGATGATCTACCAGGGATTGAAGGCGGCCGGGTAGGCGTTCGGCTCGCGTGTTGCGCTAGTCGCAGGTGCCGCACACCCCGGTCAGTGACAACTGCATACCGCAATCGCAGAAGTCCGCGTCGCGGCGGGTATCGCGGGTGAGAGTTCGGCGCCACCTGTGAGCATTAGCGGTCCGGGTCGGGCTCGTCGGTCTTTGGGTCGGCCACCACGATGCGGCGGGTGGCCACCGGCTTGCCCTTGATGTGTTTGGTCACCGGTGGCGCCGGGGGCGGCGTGGTGATCCGGCCCTGCACCGGCGCGCCGTTGCGCACCGACGGCGCGAGGACGCGTTTGGTGGCGGCCTTGGGCTCCTCACCCAGCCCGCCGCCTTGCATGGCCCCCGGCGGCATGAACGGCACCGCGCCCATCGGGGCGCGCGGGGTGGCTGGCGGTGCCGCGGAACCCGAGGACGGCGGCGGCCCGGTGGGTGCCGAGGCCGGATAGGTGGCGGCCGACGGAATCGGTGGCGGCCCCAGCGGCGAGGCCGGGGCGGTGTCCCCGCCGGCGGCCCCCGCGAAGTCGTCGGCACCGACACCGGAATCGCCTGCGGTGCCGGCGAAGTCATCGGGAAACTCATCGAGGACGTCGTCGCTTAGGTCGGCATCGGGGTCAGCTGCCTGCTCGACCGCGCCCAGACCGGCCTGCAGCCCCTGCTGGGCGGCCTGGGCGCCCTGCTGGGCCAGCTGACCAAACGGCTGCAGCGCGGCGCCCAACGCGCCGCCAAAGGCGCCGGCCGCCGCGGACAGGGCCTGCGGAAGGGCCTGCAACAGCTGCGCCGATTGTTGCTCGTTGGCGGGGAAATTCGCCTGCGCATCGCTGACCCCCGCTTCGCGTTCGGCCTGCCCGGTCTGTGCGTCGAGGTTGTCGCCGGGGATGCCGGTGTTGCTGGCCACCCCCAGCGCCGCCAACAGCTGGTCGATCGCCGAGTGCACCATGGCGACCTGCGCCGGGGTGATCGGTGGCACCGGCCCGTTCTGGGCGCCCGCCGAAGCCCACGACGACGCGTCGAACTGCAGTTCACCACCGTCGGCGGTCATAACAGGGCTCCTCCCGCGGCGGCCCGGCTCAATGCCTGAAACCAGGCGAAGTGATAGTGCGCGACGGCGGTGCTGCCGTTCACTAGCGCCGCGATCGTGGCCAACAGTTGCCAGTTTTCGATCGCGGCGCCCTCCAAGTCGTCGGGGTAGGCGCGCAGCACCCGCTCGGCGACGGTGGCCAGATGCTCACGCAGCGCCTGGTATTCGGCGGGCGCCACGCCGGTGTCCCGGGTCGCGGCCCGGGCCAGGGTGTGGGCGAGGCGGGGCAGGCCGTCCCGCCCTTTGGTGGCCTGACCGAGGTCCCAGCCGAGGTCGTCGGCGGCGAGCCCCTGGCGGGCCCCCGGCGGGGTCGGGACCCGGGCGGCGGCCTCGGGCCGCGGGGGTGGGGGGGCGGGGGGG
>NZ_MLQM01000203.1:0-8987 GCF_001854525.1 Mycobacterium talmoniae | reverse complement strand
CCCCCCCCCCCCCCACCCCGCCCCCGCCCGCCCCAGCAGGGTATAAGAGACCGTTGCCGGTGATCGCGTCGGGCAGCGTGAGATTCGGTTCGCCGCCCTGCCCGGTACGGGGATAGGGCACCGGTAGCGGCGGGGTGCCCGGCTGGCCGACCGGCGGGTCGACCAGTTGTGAAGGCAGCAGCACGCCGGGGTCTAAGCCCAGGTCGGAGAATGCGGCGTCGATGGCCGGCTGGGAGAATTGGCCCGGGATCAGGTTGACCACTGAGGCTTTGAAGAACGGCCCCGATCCCAGGACTTCGCCGAACGACATCGCGTACCGCCGAAGCAGGTACAGGGTGCGCTGCAGTTCCTTCTTGCGGTTGTCCAGGATGTCCAGCACACCGTTGAGGTTGTCGACAGCGGGTTTGAGCTGCGTCCGGTTGTCGGAGACCAGGCCGGAGATCTGGTGGGACACGGCGGCCAGGTTGGTCATCAGTGTGTCCACCGAATGGCGTTGTGCCAGCAGCTCAGCCAGCAGTGCATTGGCGTTGACCACCAGCCTGGCAATCTGGTCGCTGCGGGTGGCCAGCACAGCGGTGACATCGTTGGCGTTGGCCAGCAGCTGGCGAAGTTTGGCGTCGCGGGTGTTGAGGGTATCGGAGAAGCGCGCCACCCCCTCCAGCGCGATCTTCAGGTCGGGCGGGGTGTCGGCAAACGTCTGCGCCAGTGTGGTGAGGGCCGAGGACAATTGCGTGGTGTCCAGGCCGCTGATGGTGGTGGTGAGGTCCCCCAACGCGGCCGGCAGGTCGTACGGGGACGTCGTCCGTTCGATGGGGATGGCACCGGTGAGGCGGCCCTCGCCGCGCGGGGTGATCTCAAGCACCTTGGTGCCGAGCACGGTTTCGGTCTTGATCGCGGCCTCGGTCCGGTCGCCCAGTTCTACGCCATCACGGACCGTGAACTCCACCCGGACCTGCGTCCCTTCCAACCGGATGCCGGAGACCCTGCCCACACCGAGACCGGACACCCGCACGTCACTGCCGGATTTGATGCCACCGGCCTCGGCGAAGTAGGCGGAGTAGTCGGCGGTGCCCTTGATGAACGGAAGCCGGTCGTAGAGGAAGGTCGCGAGCACCAGTGCGGCCAGGGCAAGGGTTCCAGCGACGCCCACGGCCACCCGGTTGCGCTCGGCGAGCGGTTTGATCCTGGGTCGGCTGATCCTGAATCGCCTCATTTGGGTGTGCACCGCCCGCTGGGTTGGTTGACGAGTTTGACGTACACCGGCTGGCCGCCTTTACCGTTGAGTTTGAGCAGCGCATCGCACAGGTAGAAGCTGAAGTAGTCGCCATAGAGGCCGTTTCGGGCCAGGATCTGGTAGGCGTCGGGCAGGGTCTTGACCAGATCGTCGACGTAGTCGTGATCGGCCATCACCTGGCCCGCGGCCCGGTCGGTCTGGGTCACGGTGTCCTGGATCGGTTGACGCGCGGCGGTCAAGAGGTCCGCGACCGACCCCGCCGCCGCATTGATGTAGGCCACCCCGTTCGCGATGTCGGCTTTACGGTCGGCCAGCCCCTGGGCGAGCTCAGACAGTTTGTCCAGGCCCTCCGCGAACTCGTGGTCGCGGGTCGCGAAGGTACTCAGCACGGTGTTCAGGTTGGTGATGACTTGCCCGATCAGCTCATCGCGTCCGGCCAGCGTCGTGGTCAGCGCCGAGGTCTGGGCCAGCACCGAGGAGATGGTGCCGCCCTGGCCCTGGAACACCTTCAGCAGCTGACCGCTCAAAGCGTTGATCTGGTCGGGATCCAACGCCCGAAACAGCGGCCGGAAGCCGCCGATGAGGGCGTCGACGTCGAGTGCGGGCGAGGTCCGTGCCGGCGGGATCGTCTCACCCGGATGCAGGGTGCGCACCGAACCGGGTCCCGGCTCAAGGGACAGGTAGCGGTCGCCGATGAGGTTCTCGTAGCGCACCACCGCCCGGGTGCCCTCGGTCAGGGTGAGGTCCTTATCGATGGCGAAGTCGACCGTGACGCTCCCATCTTTGCCCAGGGCCATGTCTCTGACTTTTCCGACTTCGACACCGGCGATGCGGACGAAATTGCCGCCTTTGAGGCCTGACACGTTCGTGAACACCGCCCGGTAGGAGGTGCGCGACTCGAAGCGGAACTGTCCGAACACCGTCACCAGGGCGAACGTGAACGCCAGGCATGCCACGGTGAACAGCAGCACGCGGGCCACGGTGCGGACGGTTCGTCCTCGCATTGGTATTCCTTGGTTCGCTCGGCAGGTTCACGGTGCGCTGGTCGGTCAGGGCGCCGGAGGTGTGGGCGGGGGCGGGTACAGCGGGGTCCCGTCCGGACCGAATTCGGGTGCACCGTAGGGAGGTGCTCCCGGGTAGGGCGGCAACGGGCCCGGCGCCGGGTCACCGCCGTAGCGGATGCTCGGCGGCTCCGGCACGGCGCGGGTGACCGGGAAGTAGTCGGCCCATCCCGGGAAGCCGATACCCGGGTTGGGTCGGACATCCAGGCCGGTGCCATACCCGGTGTCGGTCACCAGATACTTCACCGGAAAGTTCTTGCTGACGTCAGGCAGTGAGCCGCAACTCGGCCTGCCGCCCGGCCCGCCTTTCGCGTTGACGATCGGCAGGTTGTCCGGGTAGCGGTACGGATCGTCGCCGGCCAGCAGCGCGGCGTCCATGATCACCGACTCTCCGTTACCGCCCATGGCATCTCGCCCGCCGTGGTCGAGGAACCACTGGGCGCCTTGGAACAGGCAGGTGTACGTCGGCGAATACTTCATCAGCAGCGCGGTCGTCGGATCGAGGATGTTCATGGCGCGCACCAGGTTCGACTGGTTTGCGCCGATGGTGTTGATACCCGATTGGGAGAATCCGACCACCGACAGCAGCAGCTGATCGAGGTCCTTGGTGTGGGCGGTGATCGTCGTACTGGTGGTAGCGAAGGAGTCCAGGATCGATAGGATGTCCTGCGCAGCATCGGAATAGGCGTGGGTGGTCTCACCGAACAGCTGCCAGTCCCGCCGAACGGTCGGCATCCTGGGGTTGACCGCCAGCAGCACGTCGTTGGCGTCGGTGATCGCCTCGCCGATGCGATCCCCCTTGCCCCGCACGGATTCGGCGACGGCGGCCAGCACGGAGTTCAGCTTCGCCGGGTCGATGGAGTGCACCACCGCTTGCAGGTTCTGGAAAACCGTGTTGACCTCGACGGTGGTGTTGCGGGAGTGCAGCACCGCACCCGGGGTCAGCGGTGTCGGACTCGGCCGGTCGGGAACGATCAGCTCGACGTACTTGGCACCGAATGCGGTGCTGGACTTGATCTCCGCCTGCGTATTGCTGGGCAGGTAGCGGAACGGTCGCGGGTACATTTTCAGCGTCAGCTTCGAGTAGTCGGATCCCCCGGGATCGGTGGCAGCGCCCAAGGTGGCCACCTCGCCGATTTGGACGCCGCGCAGCTTCACCTTCGCGCCGTCTTCCATGACCAGGCCGGCCCGGCCGGATACCAGCGTCAGCGGAACGAAGGTGCGGAGCGTTCCGGCGAACAGCAGCGCGGTCAACCCGCTCACGGCCGCGATGAGCAGCACCAGCACCGGTGCCCACCAAATGGGGTCGATGCCGCGTCGCCGGGGAGTGTCGGTCATGTCTACTTACCCCGACAAGTGGAAGTTGCCGGACTGCCCGTACACCGACAGTGTGATGGTCAGCAAGATGAAGACACCCGCGGTGATCGAGGTGCGCACGGCGCGGCCCACCGCCTCACCCACGCCGGCCGGTCCCCCGGTGGCGGTGTAGCCGTAGTAGGTGTGCACCGCCATCACCGCACCGGCCATCGCCAGTGCCTCGGTGAAGGACCACAGCAAGTCCGTCGGGTGCAGAAACGTCGAGAAGTAGTGGTCGTAGACGCCGCGGGACTGCCCGTAGATGATCGTGGTGCCGAAGCGGGTCGCCAGGAACGACATCAACACCGCGACCGTGTAAATCGGGATGACCGCGACGATCCCGGCCACGATGCGGGTGGAGGCCAGGTACGTGACGGCCCGGATCCCCATCGCTTCGAGCGCGTCGATTTCCTCGTTGATCCGCATCGCGCCGAGCTGCGCTGTTGCCCCGGCGCCGATGGTCGCGGCCAGCGCCACTCCCGCGGTCGCCGGGGCGATGAAGCGGACGTTGAGGAATGCCCCCAGGAAGCCGGTGAGGGCTTCGATCCCGACATTGGACAACGTGTTGTAGCCCTGCACGGCGATCAGCGCGCCGGTCGTCAGGGTGAGGAATCCGACGATCACGACCGTGCCACCGATGACGGCCAGCGCCCCGCTGCCCATTCCCATGACCGCGATCAACCGCAGCACTTCGGCGGGGTAGCGCCGGACGGCGTCGACGCTGGCGCCCAGTGCGGCGCCGTAGAAGTGCGTCTGCTCCCCCAGTCTGCGGGTCGTGTCGACGGCGCGGGTCACGATCTCGCCACCGCGCTCCGGTGTCGTCGTCATGGCGCGACCTTCACACCGAACGCGGTAGCCAGAATGTTGATGAAGAACAGCGCCATGAACGCGAATACCACGGTTTCGTTGACGGCGTTGCCCACCGCGGTCGGACCGCCGCCCACAGACAGCCCCTTGTAGCAGGCGATCAGGCCGGCCGACAGTCCGAACAGCAGCGCCTTACCCAACGACACCACCACTTGCGGCAACCCGGTCAACAGTGTCATCCCGGCGACGAACGCTCCCGGGGTGACATGTTGAACGAACACCACGAACACATAGCTGCCGGCGAGCCCAACCACTGCGACAACCGAATACAGCATCAGTGCAACGAATGTCGCGGCGAGCACCCGAGGCACGACCAGGGCCTGGATGGGGTTGACCCCGATGACCTTCATCGCGTCGATTTCCTCGCGGATCGTCCGGGCACCCAGATCAGCGCACATCGCAGTGGACCCGGCGCCGGATACCACGATCGCGGTCACCACCGGCCCGACTTGGGTGACCGAGGCCAGCGCCGCGCCGGCCCCGGACAGATCGCCGGCCCCGACCTCCAGCAGCACGATATTCAACGTGAAGACAATGAGCACGGTGTAGGGAATGGAGAGCACCACCGTGGGGGCGATCGACACCCGTGCCACAAACCAGATCTGGTCCAGCAGCTCCCGCCAGGCAAGGGGAGGTCGGAACATCGCGGCGAACGTTTCGCCCGCCAGGACGACAAAATCACCGACGGCGATGGCGGGCTTGGACCAGGCGGCCGGCATGCTGGCCTCCGCCCGCACGGGGTGCGCCATCGAGCTCACCCCGTTCGCGGGGAAGCGACCACGCCGGCTGCTGGCGTGCTGCACGGTCGCTTCACTGTCGTTCTCACCCGGTTTCCTCATCCTCGGTCGGCTTGCGCGGAACGTTAAGAGCGCCGTGCTGGGCTGTCAACGCGGCGAAATCCACTACCACAACGTCAATTACGAATACTGCTGGTCGCCGCGGGTATTGCATTCCATTCATCGAGATTGAATCGGGGCAAGTAAAAGTCTTGACCTGCCGCACTTTTAGCGCAGGGTGCCCTTTAGCGCGAGCGTGCGTGTCCCCGGCCGACACGCCGAGGTGTCGGCCGGGATGACGCACGCTCGCGGCAGCTCAGCGCTGCGGATCCCGCTGGGCGGACCGGACGACGCCCAGCAGCAACCGCGCCAGGTGGTCGACGAGTTCGTCGCGGGACAGCGTCATGTCGCCTTTGGTGTACGCGGTCAGCGTGCCGATCCACCCGTGCAGCAACAGCTGCGCGGCAACATCGAGCAGCATGGGGTCGGCGCCGCTTCCCGCGGCGGTCTCCAGGTGGCCGCGGATCGCCGCCAGCGTCTGTTCGGTGATGGATGCCAGACGTGTTGTCATCGCGGCGTTCTCGGTGCTGGCACCGAAGACCCTGAGCGGCCGAGGATCGTCGACGAAGATGGTCACCATGACGTCGACGGCCCGCCTGGCGATGTCGTCCGGCGAGGCGGTCGAGGACCGGTCCTCGGCCAGCGCGGCAACCCGCCCGAAGGCGTCGGTGGCGATGCGGTCGAGCACGCTGTCCAACAGCTCGTCGAGGGTGCTGAAGCTTTCGTAGAAGTAGCGCGGCGACAGATTCGCCTGCTTGCAGACCCGGCGGATGGTGACCCCGCCGAGACCCTCGGCGTCCAGTAGCTCCAGGGCGGCGTCCAACAGCGTCGTGCGCCGTTGGGCGCGCCGATCGGCAGCCGTCACACCGCCGTAGGAACGCTGAGGCCCGGTGTCCGAAGGTGTCAACGCCCTACCTCGAATCCGGGTCTTGACTGCGGAGCTCCACGCCACCTATCTTAATCTGATAACGGGCCGTTTCCTAATTTGGAGCGGCCGGAGCCTACCGAAGGGTTGGGTCAGCGATGCCGTTGCCTACACCACTGCCAGCGCCCGGGCCGCTGCTGTCGGAGTTCACACCACTGCACACCGAGCATGATTACCTCCTCGACGACGAATTCGGTGCCGTTCCACCGGGCTTGCGGGGCACGCTGTATCGCAACGGCGCCGGACGCTGGGAGTCCGGCGGATCGCCGGTCGGGCACATCTTCGACGGCGACGGCATGCTGTCGATGTTTGTGTTCGACCAAGGCGGGGTGCGGTTCCGCAACCGGTACGTCCGCACCAACCATTACCTGCGCGGCAATCACTGCGCGGGGCCGGCGGGCCGCAATACCGGAACCATGCGCGGCAACGGCAGCTTCTGGGCCAACGCGTTCCGGTGGCCGTTGTCGAACCTGGCCAACACGAATGCGGTGTTACACGCCGGTCACCTGCTGGCGTTGTACGAGGCCGGCAAACCGCATGCGATCGATCCGGACACCTTGGCCACCCGCGGGGTTTATGACTTCGACGGCAAGCTGCGGGGTCTCGGATCGTTTTCGGCCCATCCGAAAATCGACCCGCGCACCGGCGAACTGTTCAACTTCGGCACCGCGATCTACCCGTTCCCCTGCCTGGTGGTGTACCGAGTGGACCCGAACGGGCGGCTGCACAAACTCACCCGGGTGCCGATGCTTCCACCGCTGCTCAACCACGACGTCGGGCTCACCGATCGGTACGTGGTGCTGGTTCTGGACCCGCTGGTCGCGTCGCCCACGGGGATGATTCCGGTATTGGCGGGGCTCAAACCGCTGGTCTCGGCCATACGTTTCGACCCCGACCTGGGCACGAAGATCGTCCTTGTCCCCCGCGACGGCGGCCGTGCGCACGTCGCGCACACCGAGGCCCTGCTGCATTTTCACCTCGCCAATTGCTACGACGACGGCGCCGACACCGTCATCGAACTGTGCCGCTACACCGATACCTTCGACACCGTCTGGCAATACCTGCATACCGGGTACAACCGCGCCCAAACGAAACCCGGCTTCGGTGGACCGCTCACCCGCCTGCGCGTCACCGGTACCGGTCGGGTGCTGCGCGAGGATCTGACCGATCAGCGCACCGAGTTTCCCCAGATCGATACCCGCTTCACCGGGCGGCGGCACCGGTACTCGTACACCGTTCGGATCCCCGAATTCGACCTCGGCTCCGCCGTCAGCCAACACGGGAACGACGAGATTGACTTTAGCGAAATCGATTTCGCCACAGTGTCGCCGAGAATCCAGGCGGGCGTCACGGCCGTCGACCATGACCGGGGCACGGAGTCGACCTACCCGGTCGATAACTTCGGCACTGCCGGGGAGCCCGTCTTCGCTCCGTCGTCGCCGGACGCACCCGAGGGCCACGGCTGGTTGCTCACGATTGAGTACGACCGCGTTAATCACAGATCCAAGCTTGTGGTGCTCGATGCGAGGGAGCCCGCTCGCGGGCCGGTGTATGTGGGCGGTCTGCGACATCACCTGCCGGCGGGCATCCACGGCTCGTTCACACACCGCGTCGCCACGCCCGGGTAAACCCGACTCATGCCGCGAGCGTGCGCAAAATGCCACTCCCGCATGGTTTCCGGCGTACATTTGTGCACGCTCGCGGGGAGGGCGGGGACTACGCCGCCAGCGGGCTGTAGTCGGTGGCGCGTTGCCGGGCCGGACGGCCGATGCCCTCGGCGATCGCGACCAGTTCGGCGACCGTTTTCGCCGACCCGTATTCGGAGCCGGCCATCCGCGAGATGGTCTCCTCCATCAGCGTGCCGCCCAGATCGTTGGCGCCGCCGTTGAGCATCACCTGGGTGTGGGCCACCCCGAGTTTGACCCAGCTGGTCTGGATCTGGGGAATGCGGCCGTGCAACATGATTCGCGCCAACGCGTGCACGGCCCGGTTGTCGCGGTGGCTGGGCCCGGGCCGGGCGCCGCCGGCCAGATACAGCGGCGAGCTCTGGTGCACGAACGGCAGCGGCACGAATTCGGTGAACCCGCCGGTGCGGTCCTGGATGCCGCGCAGCACGTTGAGGTGCCCCACCCAGTGTCGCGGCGAATCCACGTGGCCGTACATCATCGTCGAACTCGACTTCAGCCCCACCTCATGCGCGGTGGTGACGACCTCGATCCACAGCGAGGTGGGCAGTTTGCCCTTGGTCAGCACCCAGCGCACCTCGTCGTCGAGGATCTCCGCGGCGGTGCCCGGGATGGTGTCCAGCCCGGCCTCGCGCAGGCCGGTCAGCCACTCCCGGATGGATAACCCGCTCTTGGTGGCCCCGTTGGTGATCTCCATCGGGCTAAACGCGTGCACGTGCATCGAGGGCACCCGGGCCTTGACGGCGCGCACCAGATCGGCGTAGCCGCCCACCGGCAACTCCGGGTCGATGCCGCCCTGCATGCACACCTCGGTGGCACCGGCGACGTGGGCCTCCCACGCCCGGTCGCCGACCTCCTCGGCGGACAGCGAGTACGCGTCGGCGTCGCCCTTGCGTTGGGCGAACGCGCAGAACCGGCAGCCGACGTAGCAGATGTTGGTGAAGTTGATGTTGCGGTTGACCACGAACGTGACGTCGTCGCCGACCGTGTCGCGGCGCAGCGAATCGGCCAGTGCGGCAACCG
>NZ_MLQM01000202.1:0-9084 GCF_001854525.1 Mycobacterium talmoniae | reverse complement strand
ATTTCGCCGAACACCCGGTAGGACAGGCCGCGGTTGAGGCGGTGTTGGGTTTCGAGCCGGTCGGCCATTTCGACGCGAAACGCGTTGCCGACTAGGTCGGTGTCGGCGGCACGCAACCGTGCGTGGGCGGCGTCGATGAGGTCGAGGTCGGCGCGGATCTGGGCGCGCGCCGCTTGTGCGGGCAGTTGCACCTGATCCGTGTGAGCCATACCACAGAGTCTACCGAACAAATGTGCGAATGTCAGGTCGGAAACGCCAATTTGTGGATGAATCGGCAACTGTGGATGATCACCAAATCTCCACTGCGGCAACCTGATACCGCCGGTGATAGCACTCTGCCGATAGCCGCCGGTCATGCTATCGGGCGGCTGATCTGCTCGGCGAGGATATCGGCGTGACCGGCGTGCCGGGCGACTTCGGCGATCATGCCCAGATAGATGAACCGCAGGCTCACCGTGCCGACAAGGTAGTGTTCGACCGTGTCGTCCAGGTCATGCTGCGCGGCCAGTTCGTTCGACCGTCGGCATGCCGCCACGTATTCGGTGATCACGTCGGCCAGGGTTTCGTTGTCGCCGACGTGGAAGCTGGCGTCGCCGCCGGTGGCGTGGCCGTCGCAGTCGTCGATGCTCAGGCCCGCCAGGGTTCGCTGGAACCAGATGCGCTCGGCCGCAGCGCAATGCTTGATCAACGAGATGGGCGTGGTCAGCGAGGAAACCAGTCTCTGGCGGGCTTGGCTGTCGGAGAGGTGTTGGACGGCGCGCACCAGCTCCGTCCGGTTGAGTTCGAGGGTGTTCTCCAGCAGTTCGCGTTCGCTGCCGGTGAACGGGCGACCGGGGTCGAGTACGGCGGTCATGGTGGTGCCTCCTTGTGGCGGGTTTCTTTGTGGCGGAAATGGTTTGACCGAATAACGCCGAAGCGGCGGGCGTCGTCTGCGACATTTTTGCCCCGTCAGGACAGCGATGAGCTCAAGCGGGAAAGGCCGTCGACCGGCTATGGCGCTACTGGCCTAACGAGGAAACCGCAACCACGTCCTTTTCAAACCGGGCGTTCGATTGCACCGAGGGACGTGTCGGCATGGCGAGTGTAATGGATGGCGCCGGCGAGACCCTCACCAGCGGCGCCTCAAGGAGAAACGTTCTTTCCGTCAGTCGGGTCGTCGCCTGTGCCCGGTGCCTCATCGACGTCGACGCCTTCCGACTTCAAGATGTCGACGACGTCAATCGGCATCTCCTGGGCGCCGGAGTCCGCGTGCTCATCGACGACGTCGGCATCGATGATGATCGGGCTTGTTTCGCCGGTCTTTTCGTAGAGGAATCTCTCGCGGTACGCCCAGTAGGCGGCGTCAGCGACGTCGTCGACCATCTTCCAGTTCAGCGCGGCGCCGATACCGATACCGGCGATCGGCACGAACTGGCCGAGTTTGCGCTTGGTGAGTTTCTGGCCGAACTGGGTGGCGAACTGTCGGGCCACTTTGACGAATGTCTGCTGATTGAGTTGACGCCAGGCCATGTTCGTAGCGAGGCCACGGGTGAGCACCGCAAGTTGTTGGTAGGCCGCAACCTTGGCCGACGCCGTGGTCGCGACGCCAAGACCGATGACCTGCATCATGAAGATCTCTTCTGCCGGGTCGCGTGGGTCGTAGCCGTAGTAGAGCGCGTGGTGGGCCACTACGCGGCTGCACACGCCAAGGAGTGTGGCGGCGTCGACACCCATCGCGGCGACGATGGTTCCCAGTCCGGGCGCGGCACCGGCACCGGCGCCTGCCACCGATCCCGCGGCAGCTGCAACTTGCCCGCCACTGACGGCAAGGCCGCTGGCGGCGCCTTCCGCTGCCGCCGATGCCGAGTAGGTGTAGTGCAAGCGAGTAAAAGACGCGACGCTGTCGATGTCCTTGAGATCCAGCTTCCTGATGTCGTCGAGGTCGCTGACCGGGTGACCTTTCTTGGTGTAGGCGCGCACCACGCGTGCGCTGGACGTCGTGAGCTGGCCGGTGCGCCGCATGAACTTCCCGGTGCCCTCGGCCGCGGTTGCCAGTACGGCGGCGCCGGAGTCTTTGGCTTTATCCACCCCCGGCACGGTGAGTAGCTTGTTGAACAGCTCGGTGCCTTTCTCCCGCACGCCGGCCGGAACTAGGCGTCGAGGCGAGCGGTTGATGACCCGCCGTTTGTGGTCGTGGACCTTGTCCAGCTGTCGCTGCTCATACTCGGATAGCTTCACCGGAAGTCCCTTCTGCGCGCCGTCGTCGGCAGCAACATCACAGCACGCGGCACCGACAGCGGGATCGTTGTTGGCCAAATGCCGTCGGGTGCGGCGCACATCGGCTTCGACGACCGGCAAACCGCACGCCTCGCGCGCATGTTGCGGACCCGGGTCGACGGTCTGAAGTAGTGCTCCGACGCGCCGACACCAGATTTGCGTCGGTTTCGCGCCGTGTGCTATACCGCCCGGGTTGCGGCGTCCGGCCGCACGATGGACATCATTGCGAGGTCGGGGTTGCCAGCTGTTGCCGGCGGGGTGCAGGCGAATGCGCCCCGGTGTGGTCGCACGTGCTCGCCACCCGAGCCCGTGACGAAAACGGCGGCCGCGTGAAGAGGCAACGTCGGCGCTGGGGCAGGTCGGGCATCGCGGCGGCGGTGGTCGGCGCCTGCGCGGCGCTGACGCTCAGCGGCTGTTCTGACACCGTCGACGGGCGGGCGGTGTCCGTCCTCGACGATCCGTGGCGCGTCGGCGGGCTGCCGGTGACCGACGGGCCCACCGGCCCCGTCGAGCGTGCGTTGGCCCCGATCGGCACCGTGCAAAACACCGATGGCGGTGCCATCGACCGGCTGGCGCTGCTGTCGATCAACGACATCCAGGACTACTGGAAGCAGAACTATGCCGGCTTCACCGGCAGCTTCGCCCCGGTCGACACGCTCATCTCGTACGGCTCCAAAAACCCCACCGGGATGACGATCTGCGGCGTCAACACCTACCAGTACGTCAACGCGTTCTACTGCTACGGCCGCAACCTGATCGCCTGGGACCGCGGCGTGTTGTTGCCGGCGGTCAAGGACTATTTCGGCGATATGTCGGTCACCGCGGCGCTGGCGCACGAATACGGGCACGCGGTGGAAGACATGGCCCGGCTGGTCACCAAGTCGACCCCGATGCTGGTGGCCGAACAGCAGGCCGACTGCTTCACCGGGGCGTATCTGCGCTGGGTCGCCGAGGGCAAGTCGTCGCGGTTCACCCTGAACACCGCCGACGGGCTCGACGAGATCCTGGCCGGGCTGATCACGTTGCGCGACCCGCTGCTGGGGCCCCACGACAAGGCGATCGTCGGCGAAGCGCACGGCACCGCGCTGGACCGGATCAGCGCGCTGCAGCTGGGCTTCGACACCGCAGTCGGCCGGTGCGCCGCGATCGACGCCGACGAGATCACGCAGCGCCGCGGCGACATGCCGATGTCGTTGCAGCGCGAACTCACCGGCGCGGTGCAGACCGGTGAAGTCGCGATCACCAAGGCCACCCTGGCGACGTTGGTCGAGGGGCTCAATGCGACGTTCCACCCCGCCCGGCCGCCCACCCTCGCCTACAACGACGCCACCTGCGCCGCCGCCCCGGCCGCGTACTGCCCGGCCACCAACACCATCGGCGTCGACCTGCCGGCGTTGCAGCACCTGGCGGTGGCCGCCGACGAGCTGGAGGATCGGCTGTTACCGCAGGGCGACAACACGGCGTTATCGGTGGTCATGTCCCGCTACATGCTGGCACTGCAGCATCAGCGCGGCCTCGACCTCGCCTCTGCGACGACGGCGCTGCGCACCGCCTGCCTGACCGGGGTGGGGCAGCGCAGCATGTTCGCGCCCCACGGCACCCGCCTGCGGCTCACCGCCGGAGACGTCGACGAGGCGGTCACCGGCCTGCTGATGAACGGGCTCGCCGCCAGCGACGTGGGCGGTGCCACCGTGCCGGCCGGCTTCACCCGGATCCAGGCGTTTCGGGCCGGGCTGACCGGCGACGCCGAGCGTTGCTACCAGCGCTTCCCCTAAGTGACGCGCCGAGTGTGGGGTTGATCCACGCCTAGGGGGCCCGGCGTGACTCAAGCCCACACTCGGCGGTCGACTACAGGTGGTTGGCGGCGTAGGTCGCGCCCCGTTCCACCAACCCGTCCGCCGCGTAGGAGTCGTGCGCGGCGAATTCCAGGCCGTCCGAACACACCGGGTCGTTGGTCGCGCACAACTGCAGGGTCTTGCCCGCATACAGCGGGCCGATGACGACCGGCGGCTCGTTGAGGAAGTTCATCGCCCGCTCGTTCGGGGTCCCGAACAGGACGACGGCGGCGACATGCTCGGCCACGTCGGGCTGCAGCGGTTTGGGCACGGTCGCCGGGTCGACCCCATCCGGGACGGTGTCGGAGGTGACGAAACCCATCACCGCCGCGCCCTGGGAGAATCCGCCGAGCACCATCTTGGTGTTGGGGCAATTCGCGGCCATGGACTGAACGTGCGAGCCCGCGTCCCGCACCCCGTCGACGCCGGTGGGCCAGTCGTTGGTGGCGGGGTAGTTCACCGCGTACACCCCCAACGACCTGCCGCCCACCTTCGGGCGCAGCGCGTTGACGAACGCGTTGCCGGTCGGGCCGACACCCGGGTCCTCACCGGTGCCCCGGGCAAACGTCACCTCCACATCGGGGCACTGCGCGGCGGACGCCGATGGTGTCACCGGTCCGAGCAGCGCCCCCGTCGCGCCCACGGCAGCGACGGTAAATCGGGCGAGGTGGCGGGGTAACCCTGAGTGCGCGCGGCGGGTCATTGGTCGTCCTCCTGTTCCACGGTGCTAAACCCCAAGTCGCAGCCGCCAAACTGCGAGGGGAAAGCGCGCTATCGCGGTCGTCGCGACAACCCTGGCCGTGATGCCCGGCCGGCGGTTCATGAGTTGTCCGACGCCGCAAACACGTTGAGCGCGCCCACGGCGATTTACGTTACCGCTAGTTTGGGCGATGCGCTGCGCTTATGGGCCCGTGTTGCTGCACACAGTTGTCCAAACCGGTGAACTTCACATCAAGTAGATCACCAGCACCACCGCCCACAGCGCGGTGAGCCAGCCGTCGGTGGCCAGTCGCAACCACCGCGGCGCGCGGTGCACCTCCATGAAGTAGCGGATGACGAGTCGCCCCTTGACGGCGGCGAGCACCACCACGGCGACGGTGATCGGCACGCTGGCAGCAACCGTGCCGGTGCTCGCGTGACCGGGGGACAGCCACCAGGAGATCAGGGTGATCGCCGACAGCACGATCCAGGCGCCGGTGATGGTCCGCGTCGACGCCGTCATGTCAGCGCATCACGTACAGCAGGCCGAAGATGACGATCCACAACAGGTCGACCATGTGCCAGTAGGTGGCCCCGGATTCGACCATCGACGCGCGGCGGCGTCGCGGGTTGCGCAGTTCGCGCACCACGATGCCCAGGATCAGCAAGCCGAGCGCTACGTGGAACAGGTGCACACCGGTGAGCATGTAGTAGAAGCTGAAGAAGGTGTTGCTGGCCAGGGTGTAGCCATGCCGGATCTCGAACGTCCACTCGTAGGCCTTGATCAGCAGGAACAACACCCCGCAGGCACCGCCGAGATACGTCAGCGCGATCGCGCGACGATGGTCGCCGGCCCGGGCGGCCAGCACGCTGCGCGCCACGAACCAGGAACTGGTCAACAACACCAGCGTGTTGAGCACGCCGGCGTTGATGTTCAGTTGCTGTTGGGCGGCCAGGAACTCGTGGGGCTGCATCGCCCGGTACACCATGAAGATGACGAAGTAGGCGCCGAAGATGACCAGGTCGCCCAGCACCATCACCCACATGTGGCCGTCGCCGGGCAGGTGCGCGGTCTCCCGGCGGTCGGAGGCGAGGTCGGTCATGCCCCTCACTCCAGCGGTGCTTCGTCGAGGGGCTGGCGTTCGGTGGCCTTCTTGAGGAAGGCGATCACGCACATCAGCCAGCAGCCGAACACGACGGTGCCCATCCAAAACGAGATGGACCCGTTCCACGCGAACGGTCCGGCCTTGCAGGCGAACACCGGCACGGCCATGATCTCGGTGACGATCTGCCACACGGTCACGTAGGCCAGCCATTTGGGGAAGATCTCGTTGCGGTCGTAGAGGATCGCGACGGCAAACGCGAAATACGCCGCCGAAAAGCAGCCCAGCGATCCCACATAGGACAGCAACCCCAGGTCGTAGAGCAGGGCCTGCAGCTGCGGGTCGCGGTCGGGGCGGTACACCGCGGTCAGGAAGCAAAACGCGACCAGCAGGCAGCCGGGCAGCGCGCCGATGCCCATCGCGCCCAGGTAGGTGTAGGACAGCACCGAGCCGACCGTCATGCGTTTCATGTGGTAGGCCACGATGCCGTTGGCCACCCCGGCGCCGCCCACGATGAGCACCAACGCCGCGAAGCCGATTCTGATCGTGGTGGCGTGCGCGTGGAAGAAGTCGACCATCTGGGTGGCGGTGACGTCGGGCCGCGGCGGGGGCATCACCCGCGCCAAGGCGAAGAAGATCACCCCGAACGCGGTGTAGAACGCCGGCACGATCCAAAACACCAGCCACACATCGCGCTTACCGGCCGGCGCGGCGGCGGGGGCGGCCGTCGCCGCCGGGCTGACCGTGCGGGTCACGCGGCGACACCCTCGCGGACGGCTTGGCGGCGGAGCGCGTCGCGCACCACGAAGAACATCACGGCCACGAACAGCACCAGCGCCCCGTTGCGCAGCCAGAACGACACCGCGCCGTTCCAGGCCAGCGGCCCGCTGGTGACCACGGCGGCGCCGACGGCCGGCGCCATGGCCAGCGCGGTCGCCACCGCGAAATGCCCCACCCAGCGGGCGAACACCGGGTCGGGCCCGTCATCGAAATAGACCGCGGCCGCCAGCAGCAGGTTCTGCGCGACCAGCGCGCCGACCGGGGCGATCAGCAACATCCACGCCAGGTCGTTGAGCAGCAGCACCAGGTCCGGGTCGCGCTCGGGCCGAAACGCGGCGACCAGGAACACGATGTTGGACAACGCGAACAGCGTCGCCCCGCTGACCGCGGCGGTCAGGTAGCAGTAGGCGAACACGTGACTTTGGGTGGCCATCCGCTTCATCTGGACCACGATCACCATGAAGAACGGCAACAGCATGACCCCGCACAGGTCGTAGGTGATCATCGAAAACCGGATCGCGCCGGTGTGCGCGCCGTAGAAGTCGGCGACCTGCTGGGCGGTCAGCTGCGGTGACATCGGCGGGAAGAAGCCCGGAAACGCCAGGAAGGCGATCAGGTACACCACGCCGAACACCGGTGCCGTCCACACGCTGATCAACTGGGTCTTGACGTTGGCGGTCGCGGGCAGGTCTTCGGCCTCGGCAAGGATCTGCATCTCACCTCGCTGGGGTAGCGGCGAACTGGCCCCAGGCTAGCCGATCGGCTAGTTGCCCACAACGTCCACAGCGGGGGCGGCTTTGACCGGCAACTGCATCATGCGTTCGATGAGCGGGATCAGCACCGCGCACAACGTGGCGTCGTCGACGTCGTCGACCAGCGGATTGACCACGGTGCCCCCGATCGCCCCGGACAGCAGCGCCGCCGCGATCCGCGCCTCGGTGTCGTCGGGGGTGCCCAGCAGAATCCCGTACAGCCGGCTGATGAACTGCCGGAACGGTTCATGCTCGCCCAGCAGCCGCACGATCACCGGATCGCTTTGCAGGGTCCGCACCCAGCGCCGGCGCCGGACCGCCATCTCGATGACGTCGGTCAACAGCGCCTTGCGCGCGGCCAGCGGCTCCGGCTGGGCCTCGGCGGCGGCCAACGCCTCCTCGAGCGTGCCCAGCTCCCGGTCGGTGACCGCGATGACAATCTCTTCTTTGGTCTTGAACTGGTGATAGACCGCCGCCTTGGTCACCCCGACGGCGTCGGCGATCATCTGCAGCGAGGTGCCGCTGACCCCGTGGTCGGCGATCAAATCCAACGCGGCGTCCAGGATTCGGGTTTGGGCCGCAGAATAGGGGACCCCGCCCAGCCGTTTCCGGTTCGCCGGCTTCTCGGTGAGCACCGCCTCAGGGTAGCCCCGGCGTCGCGCCGCGGATCCGCAGCACGACCACGCCCCCGGCCAGCGCAAGCCCCTGAATCGCGGCCACCGCCGCCACCACCGCGGTCGGGGAAACGTCATACAGCCACCCGGTCAGCGCGCCGCCGACCGCGGTGGCCGCGCCCAGCGCCGCCGCGAACACCCCGTAGGCGGTGGCCCGGCGCGGCGCCGGAACCAGGTCGGCGACCACCGCGCGCAGCGTCGACTCGGTGATCCCGACCGCCGCCCCCCACAGCAGCGCCCCGACTAGCACCGACCACACGGCGCCGGTGAACGCGAACACCGGCACCAGACCCGACACGACCGGCAGCGCGGCAAGGGTTTTGGCGCCGAACCGGTCGTAGCCCCAGCCCGAGGCCAGGGCGGTCAGCGCGTCCACGCCCATCGCGGCGGCATAGATCAGCGGCACCGCGGCGGCCGGCAGCACCCCGCGGGTGACCATGTGAAACGACAGCAACCCGAAGGTGGCGAAGCCGATCATGGTGACCGCGGTGAACCCGCAATACCCCCAGAACACGGCGGGCAGCCCGTCGCGCGGCGCCGCCGGCTCGGCAGGGTCGGCGCCGGCCGGTTCGTAGCGGGCCGGGTCCGGCACCCGCAACCGCAGCCACACCAGCAGCGCCAGCGTCGCGGCGCCGGGCGCGGCCAGCACCCCCAGCGCCGGCGCGTAGTCGCCGCCGGTGACGGCCAGCACCGCGGCGACGGTGAGCGGACCGAGCACCGCCCCCACCTGGTCCAGCGCCTCATGCACGGCGAAACCCCGGCCCCGGCCGGTGGCGCCGGCGGCGTGCGACAGCAGGGTGTCCTTGGCCGGGCTGCGCACCGCCTTGCCGACCCGCTCGGCGATCACCAGCGCGGCGGCCACCCACAGCGTGCCCGCGATACCCAGCACCGGCACGGTGACCACGGTGAGCGCGTAGCCGGCGATGGTCCACGCCCAAAACCGTTGGGTGCGGTCGGTCAACGGCCCCGACACCAGCCGCAGCCC
>NZ_MLQM01000201.1:0-9286 GCF_001854525.1 Mycobacterium talmoniae | reverse complement strand
CGGCTCGAACAGCCCGTTGGCGAACCGGAACGCCAGAATGTTCTGGGCCGGCTCCTTGCCCAGGAAGTGGTCGATCCGAAAGATCTGCGATTCATCGAAGGTTTCGTGGATCGACGCGTTGAGCGCGTCCGCGGCTGCCGCGGCGGGGGCGGAGGGGTGTGCGGGCCGCGCCGCGGGGGTTTTGGGCGGGGTCGGGGGGGTGGGGTTGCCCGCGGAAACGGTGCCACAGCCGCCGGCCGGCCAGCGTGACCAACACCGCCGCGGCGGTCAGCGTCAGCGCGAACAGCACCTTGCCGTAGGCGTTGGCGTGCACCGACAACCGGGCCGGTTCGCCCAGCGGCAGCCCGTCGGGGGTACGCAACGCCACGTCGACCGCGACGCGCTGGTTGAACCGCACCTCGATCGGGACCCGCAGCGGCAGGTAGCCCGGGGGCAACTCGATCTCGCCGACGTCGGTGACCGTCATCCCCGGCGGGGCATCGACCTGCAAACGCACCCGGATCGGCACCGCCAGGTCGTTGCGCAGTGCCAGCGGCAGCGGGCTGTGTTCGGTGGCCAGCGTGTAGGAGCCACCGGGGTTGACGATCGTCACCCCGGCGAACAGGTCGTCGATGGCGGCGCCGACGGCGCCGAGCCGATGCTGGGCCAGCCCGTTGCGGCTGTCCGGCGGCTCGGCCTGGGACAGCGCCCGCAGCATGTCCTCGCGCAGCGGCGCGGTGTAGGCCACCCCGGACAGCCCGGTGCGCACGTCGGTGGTCAGCGCGGAGGTCAGCCCCCACAGCCGGGTGACCTGGGTGTTGATCTCCGCGACGACGGTGTCGTCGAAGCCGCCGCGGGCGACCCCGTCGGTGCTGCGCGGCTGCGGCGCGCCCACCGCGGTCTGCGCGTCGGTGATCGCCACCGTCAGCGGGCGCGGCACGGCCAGCCCGGCGCGGATGGTGGTGGCCAGCGTGGTCAGGATGGCCTGCGCGTCGTCGGGTTGCGGCGCCCAGGAGGTCGGCGGCATCAGCATCTCCACCCGCGGCCCGGCGCCGGGTTCGAGCGCGCGCCACAGCATGGAGCCCAGCGCGTCCTGACGCCGTGCGGCCGCCGAGGCGCGGCGCAGCCGGACGTTGAGCGAGGCGTCCAGGTAGGTCGGGGCCACCGGGTCGGCGCCGGCGGCGGCCAACGCCGCACCGACGGCCGGGTCAAACGGTGCGGCGATGACCTGCGGCGACATCCGTCGCGGGTTGACGTCGGTGGTGGTCAGGGCGCCGGTCGCGGTGTCCTGGGCGGCGCAGTCGCCGGCGGTGACGGCCACCGTGTTGCCCTGGCCGCTGAGCAGGTCGACCACCGCGCCGGTCAACGGTCCGTCGCCGAGCAGGGTCACGCCACGGGTGGAGCTGACCCCGAGAATCTGATCGACGACATCGGCGGGGCTGGTGACCGCGATCGCGTTGAGGCCCGGGTCGCCGACCCGCTGCAGCGCGCCGAGGTCGGCCTGCGCATACGGGGTCGCCGCCACGCACATCCGGCGCGCCAGGGATCGCAACCGGTCCAGCCAGGCGCCCGCCGCGGCCTGCCCGGCGCCCGGGTGGGTGGCGCCGTCGGAAGCGTCGGCGACCACGTAGCCGCTGGTCATCGCGTTGACGGTGACCAGCAGGTCCGGGTCGACGGCCAGGCACAGCGAGCGGCCCACGGCCCCATCGGGGTCCACGGCGGGGCTGGTGGCGAACTCGGGCGCCGAGAGCAGGGTGTCCAGCCGGCCCCCGGCGGCCAGCGATTTCGCCAGCTCGTCGTCGCTGAGCCGAACCGGCCGGCTGCCGCCCGGCGCCCCGGGCGCCAGCCGGGGCCGGCCGGCCAGCGGCCACAGCATGGTGAGCTGCAGCGGCTTGGAGGTGTCGGGCGCGACCACCCCGGTCAGCGGGTCGGCGGCCGGCTCGTCGGGGTTCGCCGGAACCCCCAGCACCGGCAGCAGGAACCGGGCGTCGTCGAGCCGGGCGGGTTCGCCGTAGTCGGGGGTGCCGTTGACATTGACCAGCACCGGGTAGACCCCGGGCCGGTCGATCTCCAACGACGGCTGGTCCACCGCACGCACCGGGGTGGACAGCGTGAAGCCGATCTCCTGTCCGCGCTGCAGCTCCTCGGAGATCGTCACGAAGGTGTCCACCGGCCGGAACTGGTCGTTGGCGCCGTCGAGGTTGGTGCGCAACCCGGCGGAGGACGCGACGGCCGCGGCGTGCTCGAGGCGCACCATCACATCCCGGACCGGGCGGTCGCCGACATTGGCCACCGTGCCGACGACGGTCACCACCGGCTCGCTGGTGGTGGTCACCACCGTCGGGGTCACCTTGTCGATCCGCACCTGGACAAACGGCGCGCTACCGGGCTCGCCGGCCCCGGCGCGCGGCAGGGCACCGGGCAGGGCCAGCAGCGCCGCCAGGCCGATCACGATGGCGACCACCACGGCCAGGCGCGCGACGGCGGCACACCTCGTGCTTGCCGCGCTCTGCACCGTCGTCGACCGGGTGGAAGCGCCGCCCCTGCTCATCGCTGCGCTCTGCATCGACATCGGCGCGTCACGGCACCGGCCCGCGACCGTTCTTCCGGCCCGGTGCTGGCTCGTCGACACGGTGGTTGCGCGTGTGCGAATGCGTCTGGGGTCGACGCCGCGGCGTGCTCGCGGGCAGCGGCGGTAACGCGGCCGGCCCGCCGGTTTGGAGTTTGTCGATCAATTCATCGGCCACCTGGGCCAGCCGCCGTTCGTCGGCGTAGGCCAGGCGGGATTCCAGTTCCCCGATGGGCACCCAGGCCACCTCGGCGACCTCCACATCGTCGTCGCACAGTTCACCGCTGGCGAAGCGCATCAAATAGTGGTGCACGGTCTTGTGCACCCGCCGGCCGTCGGTGACGAACCAGTAATCGATGCTGCCCAACGCCGCCAGCACACTGCCCTGCACCCCGGTCTCCTCGGCGACCTCCCGGATCGCCGTTTGCTCGGCGGTCTCGCCGACCTCGATGTGGCCCTTCGGCAGCGACCACAGCATCCGGCCGCGGCGGTCGATGCGCCCGATCAGCGCGGCGACCTGGTCCTCCCGCGGCCCGTCGATGCCGTCGATGACCAGCCCCCCGGCGGAGGTTTCGTGCACGGTGCGCAGCCGACCGGGGCCGTGATGGGTCGAGCGAGGCCGGCGCGGTTTGGGCCGGCTGGTGGGGGTGGCGCCGTCGGCCGCGGTTTCCACGGCCCGGTTCTCGGCGCGGCCGGTGGCGGAGTCGGCAGCGCGCCGACCGCGGCGCCGGCCCCGGCGTCGCTTTGGTTGGGCTTTTTCGCCGTCCGACACCCATGCGATAGTAGCTGGCGCGCCTGGCCGCCTCCGGCGCACTCGCCCGTATACACCTCCCCGTGGGCAAACCGTGTCCCACCCTTGTCCATGCGCGTGTCCGGTGCCCGTCCCGCATCGAGGCCGCCGCCGAGCGTGCGCCGCCGCCCCCGCCGAGTGTGCGGCGTCGCCCCCGCCGAGTGTGCGCGTAGGGCGGGATTGGGGCCGATTCTTCGCCGTGGATGCACATTCGGCGCACCTCAGCAGGCCGGACTAGGCTGTCCGAACGTGCCCGAAGCCCCTGACGACGCCGAGCTGCTGACCGCGGCCGCGGTCGCGTTGAACCGACACGCCGCGGTGCTGCGCGATCTCGGCGAACTGTTCGCCGCGGCCGGCCACGAACTGTTTCTGGTCGGCGGCTCGGTGCGCGACGCGCTGCTGGGCCGGTTGAGCCCGGACCTGGATTTCACCACCGACGCCCGTCCCGACCAGGTGCAGCGCATCGTGCGGTCCTGGGCCGATGCGCTGTGGGACACCGGCATCGAGTTCGGCACCGTCGGTGTCGGCAAGGACGATCAGCGGCTGGAGATCACCACCTTCCGCGCCGACAGCTACGACCAGATCTCGCGTAACCCGGAAGTGCGGTTCGGGGACCGCCTCGAGGACGACCTGGCGCGCCGCGACTTCACCGCCAACGCGATGGCGGTGCGCATCACCGCGACCGGGCCGGGGGAGTTCCTCGATCCGCTGGGCGGGTTGGCCGCGCTGCGGGCCGGCGTGCTGGATACCCCGTCGGCGCCGCAGGTGTCGTTCGGCGACGACCCGCTGCGGATGCTGCGCGCGGCGCGGTTCGTCGCCCAGCTCGGCTTCACCGTCGCGCCGCGGGTGCGGGCGGCGATCGAGGAGATGGCGCCGCAGCTGGGCCGGATCACCGCCGAACGGGTGGCCGCCGAACTGGACAAGCTCATGCTGGGCGCCGACCCGGTCGCCGGGATCGACCTGATCGTGCAGACCGGGATGGGGGAGGTGGTGCTCCCCGAGATCGGCGGCATGCAGATGGCCATCGACGAACACCACCAGCACAAGGACGTCTACCAGCATTCGCTGACCGTGCTGCGGCAGGCGATCGCGCTCGAGGATGAGGGCCCCGACCTGGTGTTGCGGTGGGCGGCGTTGCTGCACGACATCGGCAAGCCCGCCACCCGCCGCCACGAGGCCAACGGCGGGGTGAGCTTCCACCACCACGAGGTGGTCGGCGCCAAGATGACCCGCAAGCGGATGCGGGCGCTCAAGTACTCCAAACAGATGGTCGACGACGTGTCGCAGCTGGTGTACCTGCATCTGCGCTTCCACGGCTACGGCGACGGCAAGTGGACCGATTCGGCGGTGCGCCGCTACGTCACCGACGCGGGCCCGCTGTTGCCGCGGCTGCACAAACTGGTCCGCGCCGACTGCACCACCCGCAACAAGCGGCGCGCCGCCCGGCTGCAGGCCAACTACGACCAGCTGGAGCAGCGGATCACTGCGCTGGCCGCGCAGGAAGATCTGCAGCGGGTGCGGCCCGACCTGGACGGCAACGAGATCATGCAGCTGCTTGGGATCCCGGCCGGACCGCAGGTCGGCGAGGCCTGGCGCTACCTCAAGGAGCTGCGGCTGGACCGCGGCCCGCTGTCCCACGAGGAGGCCACCGCCGCACTGCTGGCGTGGTGGAAGGACCGCGGCAACGGGTAACCGCCCGTTATGAGGCCGAGCAGACGCAAAATCGCACCCGGGAGGCCCGCGCAATGCGATTTTGCGTCTGCTCGGCGCCCAGCACGGGGTAGCCGTAGGGGACCTAGCGGTCGCTAGCGCCCGGGGCCGGGTGGGCCGGCGAAGGCCTGGGCGATCTGCAGCCAGCGCCGGGCGTCGTCGCCATCGGCGGTGATGTCCAGGGCGCTCAACGCGCGGCGCTGGGTCACCAAAAAGCAGAAATGCTCGGCGGATCCGGTGACCCGCTGGGCTGCGTCCGGCGGGCCCCACGACCAGGTGTCGCCGTCGGGGGCGCGTAGTTCCACGTGAAACTCTTCGGCCGGCGGGGTCAGGCCGTTCACGATGAACGCGTAGTCCCGGGTGCGCACCCCGAGGTGGGCGATGGAGCGCAGCCGCGCGGTGGCCGGGCGCGTCACGCCCAGCGCGTCGGCGACATCCAGGCCGTGCGCCCAGGTCTCCATCAACCGGGCGGTCGCCATCGACGCCGCGCTCATCGGCGGCCCGAACCACGGCAGCTTGCGGCCGTCGGCGACATTCAGCAGCGCGTCGTGTAACCGGGTGCGGGTGTCGCGCCAGTCGGCCAACAGGGCGGGCGGCGGGGTGCCGGCCAGTTCCTCGGCCCCCTCGTCGACGAACCCGGCGGGGTTGGCCGACGCGGTGGTCAGCACCTCGGCAAAGCCGGCCTCGTCGGTGATCGCGATCAACGACACCCGGTCGGTCCACAACAGGTGGCCGATCTGGTGGGCGATGGTCCAGCCCGGGGCCGGTGTCGGGCCGGCCCACCGGTCCTGGGGAAGCGACGCCACCAGCGCGTCGAGGTCGTCGGATTCGGCGCGCAGGTCGGCGACCACCGGGGCAGCATTGGCCATCCCGGCAGCCTAACGCGCGCCTTCGAGGCGTCACCACGCCGCGAGATGGAAACCAGGTAGCAAAAGGTCGAGTGAACCCCTGCGTGGCGTCAATCTCGCGGGATGGCTACTCGGCGTTTTTCACGGTGACGTCGACCTCGGCCGCCGGTGTGCGTTGCCCCCGCCCGATCAGGGCGTGCGCGACGAGCCCGGCCAGATACACCAGCGTCCCGGCCAGGATCAGCAGCGGCGCATGCCCGTCGTCGGGGATCAGCGCCGCCGCCGCGGCGATCGCCGCCACGAACGACACCCAAAACACCGAGTCCTGCACCGCGAACACGTGTCCGCGCAGGGCGTCGTCGACGTCGATCTGCATGGCGGTGTCGACGCACAGCTTGACCATCTGGCCGGCCACACCCAGGAAGAATCCGCACCCCATCATCACCGGCAGGTACAAGAAGGCCCCGGCGGTTTGAATGAGCGCGGCCGCGACCAGGGCGCCGTTGGCGGTGGCATAGCGGCCCCAGCGGCGCACCGCGGGCGGGGTCAGCACGGTGGCCAGAAACGACCCGGTCCCGGCGGCGGCGACGAACAGCGCCGCCGGACCGAACCCGGCCACCTCCTGCGCGCCGACGTGCCGGATCAGCACCAGCAGCACCAGCGTGTTGATGCCGAACACCATCCGGTGCGCGGCCAACCCGGACAGGGTGGCCGCCACCGTCGGGCGGTCCAGCACGGTGCGGGCGCCGTACAGCCAGCCGGTGATCACCAGGTAGGTCACCGATCCGTGGATGGCGCGTTTGGTGTCGTCGGGACCGAGCATGCGGGGGGCGAACCGCACCGACAGCACCAGCGCGATCGTCACCGGGATGGTGACGATGAAAATGATCGTCGCGCCGCCGGTGTCCCCGGAGCCGATCAGCCAGCGCGGCACCCACATGAACACAAAACCCAGGAACGCCGCGACGGCGCCGGTGGCGATGGCCACCGCGTTCATGGTGACCACCTGCTCGCGCGGCACCACATGCGGCAACGCCGCCGACAGCCCGGAGGACACGAACCGGCTGAACCCAGTGGCCAGCAACGCCGCGCACAACACCAGCAGGTCACCGGCCCCGACCGCCAGCAAGGTCCCGATCCCGAGCACCAACACCAGCCGGGCCACGTTGGCCGCGATCAGCACCAGCCGCCGGTCCCACCGGTCCAGCAGCGCCCCGGCGAACGGGCCCAGCAGCGAGTAGGGCAGATACAGCACCGCGGCCCCGCCCGCGATCACCCACGGGTCGGCGGGCCGGTCCGGGTTGAACAGCAGCGCCCCGGCCAGCCCGGCCTGAAACAGCCCGTCGCCGAATTGGCTTACCGCCCGCAGCTCCAGGAGCCGCCAGAACTCGCGCAGGCTGCGCGCCGACCGCCACAACGTGACGTGTGCGCGCGTATCAACCACAGAACCTACTTCCGGATGCGGGGGGAAGCCGCCGACTCCAAACCACAGTACAAATATCGGCGCGGCCCGCGCCTGTTCGCCACAGGGAGCGGGTACGGGATGCCATGATGGTGGAGTGGCAGCGCCTGAAGACCCCGAGGACTACGTCGCGCCAGCGGCGTATCGGGTGCGCGCGGGGACGTTGTTGTTGGCCAACACCGAACTGCTGGAACCGACCTTCCGGCGCAGCGTGATCTACATCGTCGAGCACAACGACGGCGGCACCCTGGGGGTGGTGCTCAACCGGCCCAGCGAGACCGCGGTGTACAACGTGTTGCCGCAGTGGGCCAAGCTGGCCAGCAAACCCAAGACGATGTTCGTCGGGGGACCGGTGAAACGGGACGCGGCGCTGTGCCTGGCCGCGCTACGGGTCGGGGTGGATCCACAGGGCATCCCGGGGGTGCGGCACGTCGTGGGCCGGATGGTGATGGTCGACCTGGACGCCGACCCCGAGACGATCGCGCCGTTCGTGGAGGGGGTGCGGATCTACGCCGGGTACTCCGGCTGGACCATCGGGCAGCTCGAAGGGGAGATCGAGCGCGACGACTGGATCGTCTTGTCCGCGTTGCCCTCCGACGTGCTGGTGGAGCCGCGGGTGGATCTGTGGGGCCGGGTGCTGCGCCGCCAACCGATGCCGCTGGCGCTGCTGGCCACCCACCCGATCGACCTCAGCCGGAACTGACCGGTTCAGCCCCGCGGGACAGCCGGCTGGCGATCACCGCGCACACCACCAGCTGAATCTGGTGAAACAGCATCAACGGCAACATGATCAACCCGACCGTGGTGGCCGGGAACAACACCAGCGCCATCGGCAGACCCGACGCCAGGCTCTTTTTGGAGCCGCAAAACAGCAGCACGATCTGATCGCCGCGGTCGAAGCCGGCCAGCCGGCCGGCCGCCGTGGTGAACGCCAGCACCGCGGCCAGCAGCGCGGCGCTGACCGCGGCGACCGCCACCACCCGCCAGGGCTCCACCGTGCTCCAGATCTGCTCGGTCATCCCGATCGAGAACGCGGTGTAGACCACCAGCAGGATGGACCCCCGGTCGACCGCCTTGGTCAACAGGGTGTGGCGGGCGATCGGCCCGGCCAGCCACCGCCGCATCAGCTGGCCGAGCGCGAACGGCAGCAGCAGCTGCAGCACGATGTCGCGGATCGCGGTGGCGTCCACGTGGGGTGCGCCGCTGGTGTGCATCAGCAACACCACCAGCAGCGGGGTGAGCGCCACCCCGAGGATGTTGGACAGCGAGGCGCTCACGATCGCCGCCGACACGTGGCCGCGCGCGATCGAGGTGAACGCGATAGACGACTGCACCGTCGAGGGCACCAGACACAAAAACAGCAGCCCGCTGTACAGATCGATGCTCAGCACCGACGGCACCAACGCGCGCGCGGCCAGGCCGAGCACCGGGAACACCACGAACGTGGTGGCCAGCACCAGCAGGTGCAGCCGCCATTGCCGCAGCCCGTGCCAGGCCTGCTGCGGGGACAACCGGGTGCCGTAGAGCCAAAACAGCAAGCCGATCGCGACCTTGGTGGCGACGGACAAGACATCGGCGGCGGTCCCGTGGGCGGGCAGCAGCGTGGCGAGGCCGACCACCGCCAGCAACGCCAGCAAGAAAGTGTCGACCGGCAAGGCCGACAGCCGCTTCAGCACGACCCGCGGCGCATCTCGGTCAATGGCAGGACAGGGTGCAGCTCGCGCAGCTGCCGGTGCACGCGGCCGCCGCCTCGCGCCGGGCGATGTAGCGGGCACCCTGCCACGACCCGGCCGCCAGGGTGCCCAGCGCGCCCAGCACCCACACCGCCAGCACCCACACCGCGCCGGGCGGCGGGCCGGCCCGGGGCACCGCGGCCCCCCGCCCGCGGAGCGCCGCGGGCGCCCGGTGGGGGGGCGGCGCGGGCCTGG
>NZ_MLQM01000200.1:0-9437 GCF_001854525.1 Mycobacterium talmoniae | reverse complement strand
CCTTGATGCTCTACTCCCACGAATCCCACCGGCGGACCGCGCTGAACGAGGTCGCGGCGCTCGACATCGCGCGGGCGTTCACCGCGGAATTCCTGTCGCCGGATCCGACGGGCGACAGCGGCGCCAACCGCTACGTGGATCGGATGGCCGCGCAGAGCGCCGGCGAGCTCGGCAAGTGGTGGCAGGACCGTAAAAACGAGATCTTGATCCAGGTTGCGACCGGGCCGGTGGTGAAGGCCACCATATTGGATGCCGGGGTGGAACGGTGGAACGACGACGGCAGCGTGGACGTCTTGGTGGTCGCCAAGACCGCGATCAAGTCCGCCGACGGCAAACGCATCGAGGCCGAGCCGACGGTGCGCTGCCTGGAAACTGTGCGACGGGAAGGGGACCAGTGGAAGATCAGCAACCTGAGCCCGGTGATCTGACCGACCAGGTCCCCGACGGGGACGAGTCGGCAGCGGAGGAGCCCGACACGGTCGGCGATGACGAATCGGATGTGGCCGACCACACCACCACGGAGGTGATTGCCGCCGACAGCACCGCTGACGCCGCGGCACCTACCCGACGCCCGACGGTCCGGCGGGCGGCCGTGGGGATCGGGGCGGCGGCCGCGCTGTTTGTGGGGTCGAGCGCCTTCGCCGGTGCCATGGTGCAGCCCTACCTGGCCGATCGGGCGTTGGTGGCCACCAAAATCGAGATCGCCCGCGCCGCGACCGAGGCGATCACCGCATTGTGGAGCTACACCCCGGAGAACATCGACACGTTACCGGACCGGGCAGCCCAGTACCTGACCGGCGACTTCGCCGCGATGTACCGCAAGGACATCGGTCAGATCACGCCCCAGTACAAGCAGGACAAGATCAGTCTGAGCACGCAGGTCACCGGGGTGGCGGTGTCTTCGGTGGACGGCACCCAGGCCAGCGCGCTGGTGTACACCAACACCAGCGCGACCAGTCCGAAGACCAAGGGGATTCCGTTGCTGCAGTATCGGTCGTATCAGGTCTCCATGACCCGTCAGCACGGGCGCTGGCTGGCCGCCGAGCTGGCCGGCATCACCAAATTCAGTGTGACCCCGGAATTCTGACCCGGCCGCCGGATGACCGACGCGCCACCAACACCCGGCCGGCGTACCGTCGCGGCTTTGCTGTTGCTGACCGCCGCGACCGGTCTGATTGACGCCATCAGTGTGCTGGTGCTCGGTCATGTGTTCGTCGCGAATATGACCGGCAATGTCATCTTTCTCGGCTTCTGGTTCGTTCCGGGCTCCGGCGTGGATCTGACCGCCGCCGTGGTCGCGGTGATCGGGTTCTTGGCCGGGACGATCATCAGCGGCCGGCTGATCCGCCGCCTGGGCCAGCAGACCCGGACGTGGCTGACGGTAACTCTCGGCACCGAGATCGCGGTGCTGCTGGTGCTGTCGGCGCTGGCCGGTGTTGGGGTGCTGGATTACCACGACAACACCAAGTTGCTGCTGATCGCCGGGCTGGGGCTGGTATTCGGCATGCAGAATGCGATGGCCCGGCAGTTCGGTGTCCAAGAGCTCAGCACCACCGTGCTCACCTCCACCCTGGTGGGCCTCGGCGTGGACAGCCGGTTGGCCGGCGGCACCGGCAGGCGGGAAAAGCTGCGCTACAGCGTCGTTGTCGCCATGTGCGGCGGCGCGGTGATCGGCGCGACGCTCTCGCGGGTCGTGGTCGCCCCGGTGATTGCGTTGGCGGCGGCGGTGATCGCCGCAAGCCTGCTGATCTTCCGCTGTCGGCGTTGACTCTGCGGCTACCAGGCAAAAGTGCGAGTAACCCGTCTGGTCAGCGCAGAGTGAACGCTGAAAACTACGCCCCGCCGTACTCGGGTCGCAGGATCGAGCTGAGCGCGGACAGCGGGATGTGCGGTTCCACGGTGCCGCCGTCCATGTACCACTGCCAGTCGAAGGTGCCGTAATTGATGGGGGTGTCGTGGCCGACGGGATAGTCCGGCAGGTACAGGATCAGCTCGTCGGGGGTGATGGCCCACGCCTTGTACCCGGCGCCGAACGGTTTGTCCGGTGTCCAGCGGTCCGGGGTGAACGGGTAGGTCTGCGGGTTGTGCTCCCAGTGGGCGGCGTCGAGCGCCTCAATGATGTAGGGCTCGGCTAGCGGTGGGATGGCCGCCAGCGGGTCCACCCCCGGTTTGGTGATGTCGGCGAGCTGCAGCCGCCGGCCGCCGGCGTCGTAGCTGAAGGTGCGGTAGGCGTTGTTGATCCACGGACCGTCGGCGTGGTAGTCCTCGTGGAACACCACGCTGGTCGCGCCGCCGTGCGGGAAGATCTCGTAGTTTTCCTCGCCCCAGCTGTCCTGGACCATGCTGGCGCCCTTGATCTTCCAGTTGTTGAACAGGTTGCGCAAATACTCGCTGATCTCGGGGCGATCCACGAAGCCGTCGGGTACGGCCATCTTGATGTCGCGGGTGGCCTTGCGTTCGGAGACCACCGCGGTGTGGCAGTAGTGCCCGTCGAAGTCGCCGCCGAGCCCGCCGCAGAACGATGCCGCCGACGCGGAGGCGGCGGGGGCCGTTCCGATCGCCGCCGTCGCGCCCATCACCGCGACACTTGCCATGCTCGCCACGAGCCGGGTTCCCCACATGCTGCTCGCTCCTAGGGCAGTTCGACTTTGCTTGCCAGCCAGCGATCGTCGACCTTTTCCATGGTCACCTTCATCCGGCTGCGGTCCACCCGCGGGTCCGGCAGCGCGGTGTTGGTGACCTTCTGGTCGACCATCAGCAGCACGACCACCTTGTTCTTGGATTCGGACTGGATCGCCGACTCCACCACGGTGCCCTGTGCCGCCGCCTTGTTGTCGATCAGCAGCTGCCGAAGCTGCACGCTCGATTTGGTGTACATGTCCTTGAAGTCCCCGGTCGCGCCGTTGAGGACCGCGGCGAAGTTGTCATCCACCTTGTTCGAGTCGATGCTGGTCAGCACCTGGGCGTAGCTGACCGCGGTCTGTTGCGCGGCGGTGGCCGCCTGGTGCAGCACGTGCTGCTGCCATAGCTGCCAGCCGAGTCCGCCGGCGAGGCCGAAGGCGCCGACGAAAGCCGCGGCTACCAGCCCGATCCGCGCATAGCGCTTCCAGGACCGGCGTGGTTGCACGGTCGGCTCCAGCCCGGTGACCTCGCCGTCGCCGTCGCCGTCGGTGGCGTCATCGTCGCTGTCCTCCGCGGCCACATCCTCGGTGTCGGTGTCGGTGTCGGTGTCGGTCGCCGCCGGTTCGCTGGCAGCTTCGGTGTCGTCGGGTTTCTCGTCGGTGTCGTCGACTACCGGGTCGTCCTTGTTTGTCACGGTGGTCTTCTCCTTGCGCATTGCGGTGCGGTCTAGCGGGGCGGCTCGAGCGGCAGCGTCGGCCCGCCATACGGGGTGGGAATGGTGTAGCGGCCCTTGGGCGTTGGGTCACTGGTCGCGCTGAGGTCGGCGCCGGGCGGCGGTCCGGCGGTGTCGTCGCCGGCGGGGCGCGGCGCGTTCTTGGCGCCGCGGATCAGCACGCTGGGATCGTCATCGAAGCAGTACCCGTAGATGAACGGCTCGGGGTAGTCCGCACCCGACGAAACCCGGCGTGGGGTGCCGTAGTCGCAGACGTAGCGCGGGTAGATGTCGGCGGTCGCCCACAGCCCGTTCTCATGCATCACCGACATCAAGGCTTCCAACCCGGAGCCGCGGTAATTCGGGAACAACGCGTTGAGCGCGGGCACCCGGACGTAGAGCAACTGCGACAACGACGCCAGGTTGGCGAGCAGTCCCACCATCGTGTCGGAGTTGTCGTCGTAGAGCGTGTCGATCGCGGACATCAGACCCGGTGTCTGGGCAACCAACCTGCGGTAGCCGCCGTCCATCTTGTTGACGCCGGTCAGCACCTCGCTGAGCTCGTCCGCCGTGGCGGCCAGGCCGGCGTTTTTGTCGGTGAGCAGGGTCAGCACGGTTCGGCTGTTGCGCAGCAGGCTGGTGGTCTGCGGCAGCACCGGGTCCAACGTGGACAGCAAGAACATGCCGCCGTCGATGATGTCGGCGAGCTTGCGCGGACCCTCTTTGCTCATGCCCAGTTCGTGCTTGATGAGTTCGAGCTTCTTCGGATCGGCTTGCTTCAGCACCCCGTTGGTGTCGGCCAGCAACTGGGACAACGGCACCGGTGTCGTGGCTCGCCCGGCGCCGACGACGCTGCCATTGGACAGGTAGGGACCGGTGTTCGATTTGGGCTCGAAGTCGATGTACTGCTCGCCGGCGGCGGACAGCCCGGAAACGTGCACCTGGCAGAGATTTGGCTTGTCCTTGGGGCATTCCGGCGGGATCGGGATCTTGACACTGTTTTTGATATTGACGACGGCTTCGACCCCGTCCTCGGTGATGTGCAGCGATTCGATCCGCCCGACCGGGATACCGCGGACCGCGACATCCTGGTTGGCCAGCAGGCCGCCGGATTCCGGCAGGGAAATCTTGACCTGGTAGGTGGTGTCCAGCGGGTTCACCCGCAGCGCGCCCACCAGCAGGTAGGCGACCGACACCACCAAGGTCAACGCCAGCGCGATGCCGGACACCCAGTTGCGCTGTCGGTAGCCGGCCCTGACCAGGTCGACGATGAAGCGGGCGATGGCGTTGATCACGGCGCCGGCACCTGCGGTCCGGGGTTACCTGGCCCCGGGCTGTGCGACTCGATTTCCTGCTGGGCCTGCTGCTCGCCGGGGGTGGGCGGCAGCGGCGGGCCCACCGGGAACCACGGCACCTGGCCCATGTTGGTGTTGGGGCCGGTGCCCACCACCCGTTCCTGCAGCCGCCACAGCACGTATTTGACCGAGCCGGCCAGCTTGGCCCAGTCGTAGCGCTTGGGCCCGTGGAAGGCCACGTCGCCTTTCCACCCGGCGTCGGGGATCGACCCGAGCACCAGCCGGTCGATCGAGGCGCGCATCGAAATCGCGGTACCCGGCAGCAACTTGACGATCGGCGGCATTAGCCGGTTCAGCGCGTACAGGCTGGTGTCCGGGCTCAGCGCGACATCGTTCCAGGAGCCGGCGACGGTGTTGAGGTCTTTGATGACGCTGCGACCGCTGGTGTCGGTACCGGCGATCGACGGGAATCGCCTCAGCTGATCGCTGGTGGCGCCCAGCGTTTCGATCACGTCGGCGATCTGGTTGGTGTTGGCGGCCAGTGTGTCGGTGGCGGGGCCGACGTTGGCCAAGAAGTCGGTGAGGGCCTGGTTCTTCTCCTCGAGCCGGTCGCCGAGGGCGGCGGTTTCGGTCAACGCGCTCTCGATCTGGCCGGACCGGCTGTTGAGTTTCGCCAGCAGCTCGTTGGTCTGGTTGATCAGGTTGCCGAACGCCTCGCCCTGGTTTCCGGTGGCCTTACCGGCGCCGTTGACGAAGTTGGTGAAGTTACGCACCGCGCCGCCGTTGACCAGCAGCGCCGCCGAGCTCAGCACCGACTCCACGGTCGCCGCGGCCGCGGTGGACTCCAGGCCGATGGTGTCGCCCTCTTTGAGCAGCGGCGCCGTAGGGTCGATCGGGTCGGGGGGTTTGATCGCGACGAACACGTCGCCCAACGGTGTCGCCGAGCGCAGTTCGGCGGTGCTGCCCACCGGAACCCGCACCCCGTCCATCAGCCGCAGCGTGGTGACCGCGGTGTAGTTCCGCGCGACCATGGACTCCAACTGTCCGACGTCGGCCCCGGCGAGCTTGACCTTGGCGTGCGCGGGCAAGTTCAACGCGTTGGAGAACACCGCGTTGATCATGTAGCCGCCGGTGCCGATGCCCGGGGCCGGCAGCGGCAGGCTGCCCAACCCGTTGGTGGCGCAGCCGGAGCTGAGCACGGCGGCTGCCGCCACCGCCGCCAACGCTCGTTTTGTGTGCCGCGCCATCGTCATTGCCCCATCGCCGAAAGTCCATCGAGTATGAAGGTCAAGCCGAAGTCGGGTCCGTAGTCCGCCAATGTTCCGGTGCTGCACCCCAACTGACGCAGGTGCATCATGTTGCAGAGTTCCTTGGTGGATTGGGTGTCGGTGAGGATCTTGTCGACGGGCACGTGCATGCGCACCGCGCCGTTGACCTGGTCGATGGCGTTGTAGGTGTTTTCCAGCATCAGCGGCAACACGTCGATGAGCTCGGCCACCTCACGCTTGCGCTCGGAGGTGGACGTGACGGCGGTGTTCCCGTTGATGATGCTCTGTTTGAGGTTTTCCCGGTTGGCCTGGATCAGGCTGGTCGCCTGCGCGATGATCTGGTTGAGCGTGCGGCCGGTGGTGCCGGTGCCGAGATCCTCGTCGGCCAGGATCTGAGCCAGCTGGTGGGTTGTCGACCCGAACTCGCGCAGCTTCGCGTCATTGCGGGCGGCCGCGTCGATCAACGAGCTGAGGTTGGTGATGATCGTGGTCAACTGATCGCGGGTCGCCTCACCGCGGTCGGAGCTGAGCCGCAGCGCCCCGGACAGTTCACTGAGCGCCGATTTGACCTTCTCCCCGTTGCCTTCGGTGGATTCGGCGGCGGCGTTGACGAGGTCGGCGATCGGCCCGCCGCCCTTCTCGTCGCCCTTGAGCGACTTTGAGATCTTGTCGAGCATGTCGAGGACCTTGTCGAACGCCACCGGGGTCTTGGTTCTGGGCAGGCCGATGATGTCGTGGTTCTTCAGGATCTTGTCGCCATCGCGGGCCTTGTCATACGGCGGCGTCAGCTCGATCTGGCGGTCGGTCAGGATCGACGTGCTAATGGTCACCGCGTGCACGTTGGCGGGCACCTTGACGTTCTTGTCGACCGTGAATTCGGCCTCGACGTACTCGCCCTTGGGCGTGACCTTGGTGACCTCACCCACCGGCATGCCGACCACCGCGACCACATTGCCCTCGTACAGCCCCGCCGCACTGTCGAACTGGGCGGTCACCGTGATCGTGTTGACCTGCTTGTAGATGTAGTAGCCGATGCCGCCGAGCACCGCCGCCACCACCACGGCGATACCGGTCACCAGGGCAATGACCCTACTTCTGCCGCTCATGCGCGCCGCCCCTCCTCATCGCTGCGCTCTGCATCGTCGCCGGCGGTCATTTGCAGTCCTTGAAGTACTCGATCATGCCGAATTGCTTGGCGCGCCCGCTGATCGCGCACATCCACGAGTCGACGGCGATCCCGTTGGCGGTGTAGAACTCGACGGCCGGGCCGTATCCGGTGACGTTGGTCAGACCGCGCAGCGGGACGGGCCCGATCTGCAGCAGGCTGCGGAACAGATCGTCGTGCTGGCCGATCATGTCGGACAGCTGGTGCAGGCTGTTGAGCATGTCATCGAGCATCGGCCGGTCGTTGACGACGATGTTGTTCAGGTCGCCGGCCAGGTTCGTCAGCGCCGCCAGCATCGCGTGGAAGGTGGCCTGGCGCGCCACGAACTGGCCGAGCAGATCCTGGCCCTGGTCGACGAGGTTACCGAGATTCGTCTGCTGAGCGCGCAGCGTGTTGGCCACCCGCTGAGTGCTTTTGAGCAGGGTGCCCAGCTGATCGCGTCGGCCGGCGGTGATCGCGGACAACGTGTTCAGGTTGGCCATGGCCTGCGGCAGGATCGCCGGCAGCCCGTTGAGCTGGTGTCCCAGAATCGCGAGGGACTGGGCGAACTGGTCGGAGTTGACCTGGTCGAAGGTGGTGGTCGCGTCCTCCAACGCGGTCTGCAGGTCGTAGGGCACCTCGGTGTGGTCGAGGCTGATCGTCTTGTGCGGCAACGACCCCGGACCGTCGGGAATCAACGCCAGATAGCGCGAACCCAAGATGGTCATCACGTTGATGACCGCGCGGGTGTCTTTGCCCAGCGGAACGTTGTCGCGCACCGTCAACCCGGCCTCGACGTGACCGTCGACCAGCTTCATCGACGAGACGGTGCCGACTTCGATACCGGCGACGGTGATGGGGTTTCCAGGGCGCAGCGAGGCGGCCTGGGCGAATTCGGCGGTGTAGTGGGTGTAGCCGAACCCGAGCAGCTTGATGAACAGCGAGATCGCGACCAGGACGGTGATCACGCCCAGGGCGATCACCCCGAGCAACGTCCGGTTGTAGGTCTCCAGCGGCCGACTCCGCCAGCGTTGGATGAACGACTGTTCGGGCCGGGCTTTCGGAATGGGTGCCGTGATCTCAGCCATTGGCCATGTTCCTGCATCGGGGCGTGTGCCAGGCCTGGTTCTCTTTGGTGATCACCCGAGCGTTTCCTGGGGTTGCGGCGTTCACGATGAAGGTCACGATGTCGTTGAGTCCGGGGAAGAACCCGGTCAGGTTGAGGTCGCAGATGTAGGCGTTGCCGTAGCCGCCCTCCCCGACGATGCGGGCCAGACCCTTGAGCAGCAGCGGCAGGTTATCGCCCATGAACGCCAACTGGGGTTCAATGCCGACCATGTGTTTGGCGAAACCGGGCTGACGGGTGATGAGTTCGTTCAGCGACGGGTACACCTCGTTCATGATGGCCGACAGCTGCCGGGTCACGTGGGCCAGCGAACCCACCGAGGACTGCAGGGCGGGGCGGCGCGCGTCGAAGTCGCTGACGATGGTGCGGGCCTGATTCAGCGCGTGATCGAGGTTGTCGTTTTGTGCCGCGACGTTGTCGGTGACCTTGGAGAGGCTGGTGATCAGGTCACCGAGGGCTTGATCGCGCCCCGAAATCGACGCGGTGAGGACCGAACTCTGTTCCACCAGTTCGGTGATCGACGCCTTGTCCCCGGACAGGGATTGGATGACGCCCTTGGTCAGGTCGTCGGCGGCCTTGGTGTCCAGTAAGGAAAACAGCGGCTCGAACCCGTTGAGCATGTGGCCGACGTCGAACGAGGGATCGGTGCGCTCCACCGGGATGACGCTGCCCGGCGGCAGCAGATCGGTGTTGCCGACCTTGCCCAGTGACAGGCCCAGATAGCGCTGCCCGATGATGTTTTGGTAGGTCACCGAGGCGACCGTGTTGCCGTACAGCTTCTGGTCTTTTTGGACGATGAAGCTGACCTTGGCCAGTTTCCCGTCCAGCTCGATCTTCTCCACCCGGCCGACGCGCACCCCGGCCATGCGCACGTCGTCGCTTTCCCGCAGCCCGTAGACGTCGGTGAAGACGGCCGAATACTTGTTGGTCGGCCCGGCCACGTCGCGCTGCAGCGTGGCGTAGACCAGCCACGTCACCGCGACGGCGATCACCATGAAGATGGACAGGCCGATCAGCGGTCCCCGCGTTCTCATTTCGGCCCCTCCGCTGACTCTGACTTGACCGAGACCGTCATACCGCGGGCCACCGGGCCCAGCAGCAACTGGGTCGCCACCGACGCCGGGTGCGGTTGGCCGGTCATCACCCCGAGCTGGGCGCGTTCGACGTCGCTACCCACCGGCCCGACGTTGCCGCCGAAGGAGGCCGGGGCGGCCTCGGCGGGCAGCGGACCCGGCGGCAGCGGTGGCGGGGGGACGCCCAGCTCCGGCCC
>NZ_MLQM01000199.1:0-9569 GCF_001854525.1 Mycobacterium talmoniae | reverse complement strand
CCACGGACACCATGATGGCGCACTCGCGAACGGCAGCTCGGGTTTTCCGCGACGCATCGGCCACGCCGGCGAGCCCCAGTGTGGGGTGAGTAAGGCCCGCGGCGGCGACGCACGCCGAACACCAGGCCCGCCGGCGTGCTCGTCGGGCTGACGACGGTGGTCAGAAGGGCGGCGGTTGGTAGTTGCGGGCCAGTTCGGCCAATCGTTTTCGGTGTTCTTCGGCGCGCCGGGTTTCGTTGATCCGGCGTTCGCAGCTGATGCGGTAGCGACGTGCTTGGGACCGGGTGCGGCTACGTCGCGGCATCATCACCCCGCGCCCGGTGTGGGGCACCTGGGTCGCGGTGGGCAGCACCAGTTTGCCGGTGGGGGCGGCCAACACCGGGAAGAAGATCGCCCCACCGGGGCTGGTGGTGTAGGTGCGCCCGCTGGGCGACGTCCAGATCACAGTCCCGTCCGGCAATTGGCGGTCGGCCCAACCACCCAGCCCGGTGTAGAACGTTTTGAGCAAATGGTGAAATCTGCAGAGCAGCTTAAGGTTTGACGGGTGGGTGGGGCCCAGCGGATGCGGGACGGTGTGGTCGATGTCGCACCGGATCGCCGGCTCATCGCAGCCCGGGAACCTACACGTCAAATCCCGCAGCCGGACGAACTCAGCCAGCGCCGTCGACGGCCGATACCCGGCCTCCGGCACCGTCGACGGCCACACCAGCGGCTTGAGCTTGGCGGTGCGCGCCATCTCGCTGAGCACGCTGGCCGGTATCGGGCCAAACCCGGGCAGATATCCCGGCGCGTGGCCGTCCCCGTCCACGGTGGCCTGCTCCGCCATCACATGGACCGTCACGTCGGTGCCCGCACGCCGGCCTGCTGCCGGGCACTGCGGGGAACCGCATTCACAGCGCAGCGCATCCAGGCCGGCGGCCAACACGCCGAACGCGTCGGCCCGACGTTGTTCCTTGGTGCGCGGGTCATCTCGGCATACCGTGGCCGCCAACGCATCAAGGCGCTGATCCAACGCGGCCCCGTCGGCGGCGTGCAGCTGCGCCCAGATTCCGGCCAGCCCGGAATTGGTGGGCCCGATCTCGACATACCGGTCCTGGTTGCGCTGGCCGGGCATCCGCTGCCCGGCCGGATCAAACCGGGCGATCCACATGTCAATGCGCTCAAACAGTTTCGGCTTGGAAAACCGCGTCCACTTTGGCGCGTGCTTGGCCACGGCGGCATCGAGCTTGGCGACCAGCACCGGGTCTTGGACTAACTCGCTGCGATACACCACCGCGGCCATCACCCGAAAATCAATGTCCCCGCGCGCGAACGCCTCAGCAACCCGCGGCAGCCGCTCCCGCAACTCGATCGCATACCGCAACCGGCCCCGCGCCCGTCCCCGACTGATCCCCAGCGCTGCCGATATTTCGGCGACCAGACTGTCATAGCCATCCACGGCCCAGTTCGCCCGTTCGATTTCGTCCTCAGGCGCCCGGCGCACATACAGTTCGCCGATGGCGGCCAACTCCCGCGCGCACATCGCGTTTTGCGCACGCGAAGCCGCGGTAATCGCATCGACCACACCGGCGTCATCGACACCGACAAAAGGCTCGGTGACCTGCGACGATGGTGTGTTATCGAACATAGTCCCGACGCTACACCCACCCCCCGACAAGGCTTGGGCGGTGCCGCGACGAGCCAGGTTTCGTTGATCCGCCGCTGGCTGGTGATGCGCTACACCGGCCGTGGGTCGATTCCTACCGACGTCTCAGCCGGTGGTGTGGACGATCAGCACGTCGGTCTTGGCCCTGCGGGAGACTTCGGATGGGACTGATCCCAGCAGCCGCCCAGCGACGCTGCCGAGTCCGACGTTGCCGACGACCAGCAGGTCGGCATGGACCTCCTCGGCCAGTTGCACCAGCGCGTTGATCGGGGCACCAACGATCGACTTTTCTTCCACGTTTTTGGCCCCGGCCTTGTGCGCCCGTTCCCTGGCGTCCCGCAGCAGCGCGTAGATGGGGGCGGCGCCCACCAACCGGTAATCCTCGCCGTGGGTGCTACCCGGCGGCACGCTCCAACCGCCGGGTTCCTCGGGGATGGGGGGATGTGCCGTCGCAACGATCAATTTCGCGCCGTGATCCGACGCGATCGCGCCCGCGCGGTCCACCGCACGCAGCGAGGAGTCCGAGCCATCGGTGCCGACCACGACGGTCTGATAGGCGCTCATTGCCCTCCCAGTGTAGGGCCGGACGAGCGCTCAGGAACCCCGCAATTTCCAGGCGAACCGATGCGGCCGCTTACAGCCAGGTGTCCTCGGTGGTGGCGGTCAAGAACGCCTCCAGGTCGTTGCGCCACTGCGCCGGGGTGGTCTTGTCCGGCTCGATACCGGTGTAGTCGCCGCGGTAGAACAGCAGCGGCCGCGGTTTGATCGCCGGCGGCTCGGACAGCGACTGCACCGCTCCGAACACCACGAAGTGGTCGCCACCGTCGTGCACGTCGGCGACCGTGCAGTCAATGTGCGCCAACGACCCCGCGATAATCGGAGACCCCAACGCCGAAGGCTCCCAGTCGATCCCGGCGAACTTGTCGGGTTCCTTGGAGCCGAACCGCGCCGAGACGTGCTTCTGCGACTCGGTGAGCACGTTCACGCAGAACCGCCCGCTGGCCTCGATGGCCTGCCACGACCGGGACACCTTGGTGGGGCAGAACAACACCAGCGGCGGGTCCAGCGACAACGCCGCGAACGACTGGCAGGCAAACCCGATCGGGACATCATCGTGCACGGTGGTGATGATGGTGATCCCGGTGCAGAACTGGCCCAGCACGTTACGGAACGTGCGCGGGTCGAGCGGCGCAGCAGTCATTACTGCCCGTGCGCGCCGACGGTGAAGTCGTGACCCCACAGGCTGACCGCGGTGCTCTCGCGGGCGATCCAGTCGTGGTCATCGACTTGCAGTCCCTCGCAACCGAATTCGATGTCGAATCCGCCCGGGGTCTTCATGTAGAAGGACAGCATCTTGTCGTTGACGTGTCGACCCAGCGTCGCCGACATCGGCACCTTGCGCCGCAGCGCACGATCCAGGCACAAGCCCACATCGTCGGCCTCGCCGACTTCGATCATCAGGTGCACGATCCCGCTCGGGGTGGGCATCGGCAGGAACGCCAGGCTGTGGTGGCGCGGGTTGCAGCCGAAGAAACGCAGCCAGGCCGGGGCACCGTCGGCCGGACGGCCAACGAATTGCGGGGGCAGCCGCATCGAGTCGCGCAGCCGGAACCCGAGCACATCGCGGTAGAAGTGCAGCGCCTCGGCGTCGTCGCGGGTGGACAGCACCACGTGACCCAGACCCTGCTCCCCGGTGACGAACTTGTGGCCGTACGGGCTGACCACGCGGCGGTGCTCCAGCGCGGCGCCGTGGAACACCTCCAGGTTGTTGCCCGACGGGTCCTGGAAGACGATCATCTCGTCGACCCGACGATCGGCCAGTTCGGCGGCGGTGGCCTCCTTGTACGGCGTGCCCTCCAGCTCCAGCCGTTTCCGGATGTCCTGCAGGCCCGCGGCGTCGGCGCATTCCCAGCCGGCCACCGAGAGCCGGTCGTGGTCGCCGGGCACGATCACCAGCCGCGCCGGAAAGTCGTCCATCCGCAGGTACAGCGCACCTTCGGTGGCACCGGCGCCCTCGACCATGCCGAGCACCTTCAAGCCGTACTCGCGCCAGGCCGCCACGTCGGTGGCCTCGATGCGCAGATACCCCAGTGACCGGATGCTCATCACGCACCTCCCAGAAAATCTGCGGTCAGCTTATTAAACTCGTCGAACTTCTCTACCTGTACCCAATGTCCGCACTGCCCAAAGACGTGCAACTGCACGCGCGGAATGGTCTTGACCGCGACCAGCGCACCGTCCAGCGGGTTCACCCGGTCCTCGCGGCCCCACATCAGCAGCACCGGCTGCCGCAGCCGATACACCTCGCGCCACATCATGCCGAGCTCGAAGTCGGCCCCGGAGAACGACATTCCCATCGCGCGGGCCGCCGCCAGTGATTCCGGCGTGCTGGCCAGCGCGAACCGCTGGTCCACCAACTCGGGGGTGATCAGCTTCTTGTCGTAGACCATCACCTTCAGGAACGCTTCCAGGCTCTCCCGGGTCGGCGCAGCAGAGAACGCGCTGAGCTTCTTGACGCCTTCGGTCGGGTCGGGGGCGAACAGGTTGACGCTCAGGCCGCCCGGCCCCATCAGCACCAGCCGGCCGGCCAGTTCGGGGTAGTCCAGCGCGAACCGGACCGCGGTGCCACCACCCAGCGAATTGCCGACCAGCGGGGTACGCCCCAGGCCGAGCTGGTCGAACAGCCCCTTGAGTGCCGTTGCGGCGTACCGGTTGAACTGCGGATGCTCGGCGCGTTTGTCCGACAGGCCGTAGCCGGGCTGGTCGACGGCCAGCACGTGGAAGCGCTGCGCCAACACCCCGATGTTGCGGGACCAGTTGGTCCAGCTGGCCGCGCCCGGCCCGCCGCCGTGCAGCAGCACGATGGTCTGGTCGTTGCCGATGCCGGCCTCGTGGTAGTGCAGCCGCAGCGGGCCGTCCACGTCGACTTCGGCGAAACGCGAAGTGGATTCGAAAGTCAGCTCGTCAGTCGCGGTCACGGGTTAGACCATGGTGTCGCCGGGCGGCAGCCCGAACTCGTGGTTGCCGAAGATCACGTAGGCCCGCTCCGGGTCGTTGGCGGCGTGCACCCGACCGGCGTGCGCGTCGCGCCAGAACCGTTGCACCGGCGCGTCATTGGCCAGCGCGGTGGCGCCGGAGGCCTCGAACAGCCGGTCGACCGACGCGATCGCCCGACCGGTGGCCCGCACCTGGTCGCGGCGGGCCCGGGCCCGCAGCTCGAACGGGATCTCCTTGCCGGCCGACAGCAGCGCGTACTCGTCGGAGACGTTGCCGATCAGCTGCCGCCAGGCGGCGTCGATGTCGCTGGCCGCCTCGGCGATGCGGACCTTGGCGAACGGGTCGTCCTTGGCCTTCTCGCCGGCGAACGCCGCGCGCACCCGCTTGCCCTGATGCTCGACGTGGGCGTCGTAGGCGCCGTAGGCCATCCCGACGATCGGGGCCGAGATGGTGGTGGGATGCACGGTGCCCCACGGCATCTTGTACACCGGCGCGGTGTTGGTCTCATACCCGCCGGCGCTGTGGTCGTTCATCGCCTTGTACGACAAGAAGCGGTGCCGGGGCACGAACACGTCCTTGACCACGACGGTGTTGCTGCCGGTGCCGCGCAGCCCGACCACGTTCCACACGTCGTCGATGCGGTACTCGCTGCGCGGGATCAGGAAGCTGCCGAAGTCCACCGGGCGGCCGTCCTTGATGACCGGCCCGCCCAGGAACGCCCAGGTGGCGTGGTCACAGCCCGAGGACCAGTTCCAGGAGCCGCTGACCAGATAGCCGCCGTCGACCACGGTGCCCGCGCCCATCGGCGCGTACGAGGAGGAAACCCGCACGCTGGGGTCCTCGCCCCAGACCTCCTCCTGGGCCTTCTGGTCGAACAGCGCCAGGTGCCAGTTGTGCACCCCGATGATGGAGGCCACCCAGCCGGTGGAACCGCAGGCGCTGGCCAGCCGGCGGACCGCCTCGTAGAACACCGCCGGGTCGCACTGCAGACCACCCCACTGCTCGGGCTGCAGCAGCTTGAAGAAACCGACGTCGTCAAGGGCCTTGACGGTTTCGTCGGGCAGCCGACGCAGGTCTTCGGTCGCCTGAGCACGCTCACGCAGCTGCGGCAGCAGCTCGTCGATGCCGGCTAGGACCGACTGCACGTCACGCTGTTGAATGGACGTCACTGGATGCCTCCCGGGAGTACGGGCCGAGGTACCGACCTAGACAGAGATTAGAACACGTTCCGATTCGTGTCGAGCACGGTATTCCTGCGGCTGGTAGCGCTAGGTAACCAGTTTTTTGTAACCTGTTCTAGTTATGACGAACGATGAGGGGCAGGCGTTGACCGAGGACGTTCCGGACGAGCCGCTCGGCAGCCACGTCCTGGAGTTGCAGATCGCCGACGTCGTCGCCGAGACCGACGACGCCCGGTCGCTGGTGTTTGCCGTGCCCGAGGGCGCCGACATCCCGCCCGAGCGGCTGCGGTATGCGCCCGGCCAGTTCCTGACCCTGCGCATCCCCAGCGACCGCACCGGCTCGGTGGCCCGCTGCTATTCGCTGTGCAGCTCGCCGTTCACCGACGACGCGCTCACCGTCACGGTCAAGCGGACCGTCGACGGCTACGCCTCCAACTGGCTGTGCGACCACGCCCACCCCGGCATGCGCATCCACGTGCTGGCCCCGTCGGGCACCTTCGTGCCCAAGACGCTGGACGCCGACCTGCTGCTGGTGGCGGCCGGCAGCGGCATCACCCCGATGATGGCCATTTGTAAATCGGCGCTGGTGCAGGGCAGCGGCCAGGTGACCCTGCTCTACGCCAACCGCGACGAACGGTCGGTGATCTTCGGCGGCGCGCTGCGCGAGCTGGCCGACAAGTACCCCGACCGGCTGACGGTGCTGCACTGGCTGGAGTCGGTGCAGGGGTTGCCGAGCGCGGCCGCGCTGGCCAGGCTGGCCGCGCCGTACACCGGCCGGGACGTGTTCATCTGCGGGCCGGGACCGTTTATGCAGGCCGCCCGGGATGCCCTGGAGGCGCTGAACGTCCCCGCCAGCCAGATCCACATCGAGGTGTTCAAATCGCTGGACAGCGATCCGTTCGCCGCGGTCAAGGTGGAGGACTCCGGGGATGAGCCGCCGGCCACCGCGGTGGTGGAGTTGGACGGCGAGACACACACCGTGTCCTGGCCGCGCGGCGCCAAACTGCTCGACGTGCTGCTCGACGCCGGCCTGGACGCGCCGTTTTCCTGCCGGGAGGGCCACTGCGGCGCCTGCGCCTGCACGCTGCGCAACGGCAAGGTGAACATGGAAGTCAACGACGTGCTGGAACAGCAAGACCTCGACGACGGACTGATCCTGGCCTGCCAGTCCCACCCGGAAACCGATTCGGTCGAAGTGACCTACGACGACTGACACGGCGCTAAGTTCTTGACCCGGGCTCCCGAGAAGAGGCGTGCATGAGGCGACTGGTAACAGCACTGGCGGGTGCCGGGTTGGTCCTGGCGGTGGCACCGCCGGCGGTGTCGGCGGCGGCCAGCGACACCGCGACCACGTTGTTCCCGGTCAACGATTCCGCCGATCAGCTGGAGACGCACAGCTGGGTGGACTGCAAGGTCGCCGCGGCGCACTGCGACTTCATCGCCGGGGTGCAGTTGCGCACCCCGGACGGGGTGGCCGGGTTCCCGCCGGATCTGTGGGCCCGGCAAAGCACCGAGATCCGGTCGAATAAGCGCTCGGCGTATTTGGACGTGCACACCGCCGGCGGCGAAGGCCCGTGGGCCGACCGCGGCGGGCCGGGGACGAAGGTGTTCAAGGAGGGCGGCACCGCGACGGTCACCTCGCTGTACAACGGTGCGGGACCGCCGGACAAGTATCAGACCGTCGGCACCATCGACTCCAACGACTGGGCCACGGGACGCCCGGCGACCGACGCGAAGGTGATCGTGTGCGCGAACGTGCAGGTGGTGTACGCCGGGGTCAACCTCACCACCCCGAGCACCTGCGCGCAGGCCACATTCTCCTGACCAGCGACTTCGGCCGAAGATCGAAGCGATTTTGGGTGCGTTAGGCGACCGGCACCGCCGGTAACGTACGACCCTGTGACCAGACGCGAAAGCGATCCGGAGTTGCTGCGGCAGATCGGCGCCGCCGCCCAGCAGGCCGGTCTCGGCGAGCACCGGACCCGGTACTGGTGGGCACCGCCGCTCAATAACCCGCGCGGAATGACCCTGCTGGTGGTCGGCTCGCTGTGGGTGTCACCGTTGCTTTCGCGCCCGGTGCAGCCGGTCGCGGTCATCGGGTGCAGCCTGGTGCTGGCGATCGTCGCCGGCCCGATCGTCGGTGAGCTGCTGTACGGGGCGATCCAGCGCAGTCGGCGCCTGGATCTGTTCGAGCACGGTCTGACCGTGGCGCGGCGGGGGGAACTGCGGGTGGTCCGCTATGCGGACACCTCGGTGGGGCAGCGCCTCGTTGAGCACCGCAGCCGCGGCAGCCTGCTGTGGACCAGCTACCGGTACACCCTTACCGACACCGCCGGCCGGCAATGCACGGTGACGGGTCGTTTCGAACGGCCCGCCGAATGGGGGCAGGCGATCCAGCAGGCGGTTGCGCAGACCCAGCTACCGGCCGCGGTAGCGGCGATCAGCGCCGGACAACGAATCGACTTCGGCAAGTTCTGGATCAGCGAGCAGCAACTGTGTCTAGGCGGGGCGGTGTGGTCGTGGTCGGAGATCCTCGATCTGTACATCGCCAAAACGTCGATGCGCCTGGTCCTCAAGGACCGTTTTGTCCCGAGGACCGTCACATTTCGGTGGACCACCAACTACGGTCTGTTCGTCGCGCTGGCCGAACGCTATGCGCGCGGCCGGACCATCGTGGCGACCGATTGCTAGCGCGCCGGGCGCCGGCGAGTCGGACCCTGACGACGCTTCCCCGGCGTGTCGCGTCGTGAGATTCCCTCTCGGCGGGACGGGCTCGGCGGGACGGGCTCGGCGGGCGGGGTTCAGCGCGGCAGGCCCAGCAGCCGCTCGGCGGCCACGGTCAGCAGGATCTGTTCGGTGCCGCCGGCGATGGTCAGACACCGGGTGTTGAGGAAGTCGTGCACGGTCTTGTTGGAAACGACGCCCCCACCCTCGGATAGCTCCATCCGGAACTCCGACAGCGCCTGCCGGTAGCGGACCCCGATCAGCTTGCGGGCGCTCGATTCCGCGCCCGGGTCGGCACCGCCGACCGCCAGCTGCGCGATGCGCTGATCCAGCAGCGAACCCACCTGCGCGGACAGGATCAGCGCGCCGAGCCGGTCCTGCAGCGCGGGGTCGAGGTCGAGGGCGGCGACGGTGCGCAGCAGCTCCTCCATCGGGTTGCCCAACGCGGTGCCGGCCGCCATCGCGACCCGCTCGTTGGACAGCGTGGTGCGCGCCAACCGCCAGCCGTCGTTCACGCCGCCGACCACCATCTCGTCGGGCACGAACACATCGTCCAGGAACACCTCGTTGAACAGGTCATCGCCGGTGATCTCGCGCAGCGGCCGGATCTCGATGCCCGGGGTGCTCATGTCGACCAGGAAGTACGTGATGCCCTTGTGTTTGGGCGCCTCCGCGTCGGTGCGGGCCAGGCACACCCCCCACTGCGCCTTGTGCGCCGCCGAGGTCCACACCTTCTGCCCGGTCAGCCGCCAGCCGCCGTCGACCCGCACCGCCTTGGTGCGCAGCGACGCCAGGTCCGAACCGGCACCCGGCTCGGAAAACAGTTGGCACCAAAAGATGTCGCCGCTGAGCGTGGCCGGGATGAACTGCTCGATCTGGGCGGGCGTGCCGTGCTCGAGGATGGTCGGCGCGGCCCACCAGCCGATCACCAGGTCTGGGCGCTCGACACCGGCGGCGGCCAGCTCCTGGTCGATCAGCAGCTGCTCGGCCGGCGCCGCACCGCGCCCGTAGGGGCGGGGGGG
>NZ_MLQM01000198.1:0-9591 GCF_001854525.1 Mycobacterium talmoniae | reverse complement strand
TGGTGTGGGTGCACGGCGCCGGCCAGGGGGCGGCGGGGGATCTGCTGGTCGCCCGGGTGGGCCGGTTGCACCGCGAGCTGGGGTTCAACATTGCGCTGCCGGTCCAGCCCGGGCACGGCGTCCGTCGTCGCGCGTGGCCGGCCTATCCCGGCCACGATCCGCTGAGCAACGTCGCGGGCATGATGCGGGCGATCTCGGAGGTGCGCGCGGTGGTGCGCTGGCTGCATCCCCAGTCCACCGCGATTGCGGTGTCGGGGATCTCGCTGGGCAGCCCGGTGGCCGGGGTGGTGGCGCAGCTGGAAAAGCGGGTGGACGCGGTGGCGGTGTACACCCCGATCGCCGGGCTCAACGCGATGATCGGGCACCATCTGTGGCGGTGGGGCCCGGCGGCGGGACCGATGAGCGACGCCCTGCGGTCCGAGGTGGCCACCAACCTGATGTCGGTGGTCAACCTGCTCGACACCGATCCGGTGCCGCCGCCCGCGCGCCGACTGACCGTGGCGGCCTGGCACGACCGGATGGCGTTTCGGGAGCCGGCCGTGGCGCTGCAGGAGCGGTGGGGCGGCCAGTTGTATTGGCACGACGGCGGTCACGTCGGCCAGATCTTCTCCCGGCGGGTGCAGGCCGAGTCCGAGCGGTTCCTGGGCGCGGTCGTGGCGCAGGGTGGTCGTTCCGGGTGATCGGCGGCAGGATTACCGAGGTCTGGAACCGCGGCTACAAGCAAGGAGTTTGGCAGTGACGCAACGGGTGCTCGACGAGCTGGGCTACTACCTGCTGGCCGGGGCCGGCGGCGAAGGGCCGGCGACGTTGGTCGACGAGGCCCGCCGCGGTGAGGAACTCGGCTTCGGGACCGCGTTCATCTCCGAACGCTGGAACGTCAAGGAGGCCTCGTCGCTGGTCGGGGCGGCCTGCGCGGTCACCGATCGGATGCACATCGCCACCGCGGCAACCAATCACAACACCCGCCACCCGTTGATCACCGGGTCGTGGGCGACCACCATGCACCGGCTGTCCGGCGGCCGGTTCACGTTGGGTCTGGGCCGCGGGGTGGCCGCCATGTACGCCGCGTTCGGCATCCCCGCGGTCACCACCGCGCAGCTGGAAGACTTCGCCCAGGTGATGCGGCGACTGTGGCGCGGCGAGGTCATCTTCAACCACGACGGGCCGATCGGTCGCTACCAGGTGCTGTTTTTGGATCCGGACTTCCGCGAAGACATCCGGCTGGCGCTGGTGGCGTTCGGGCCCCGGACTTTGGAGCTGGGTGGGCGGGTGTTCGACGACGTCATCCTGCACACCTACTTCACCCCGGAAACCCTGCAGCGCGCCGTGAAAACCGTCAAGGACGCCGCCGAGCGGGCGGGCCGCGACCCGGCCAGTGTGCGGGTGTGGTCGTGTTTCGCCACCGTCGGCGATCACCTGCCCGAAGCGCTGCGGCTGAAGAAGACCGTGGCCCGATTGGCGACCTACCTGCAGGGCTACGGCGATCTTTTGGTGAAGACCAACGGCTGGGATCCGGCGGTGCTGCAACGCTTCCGGGCCGACGCGGTGGTGACGTCGATTCCGGGCGGCATCGACCATAAGGCCACCCCGGAGCAGATCGAACACATCGCCACGTTGATTCCCGACGAGTGGCTGGAGCCGGCCGCCACCGGCTCCGCGCAGCAGTGCGTGGACCGCATCCGGGCGGAGTTCTACTACGGCGCCGACGCGGTGATCCTGCACGGCGCCACCCCCGACGAGCTGGAACCGATCGTCAGGGTGTACCGCGGCTAACCGGTGGCAGATTGCGCCGATTGTGCGGTTTCATACGCTTTTCGGCGCTGGGGCGTATCGAATCGCACAGTCACGAACGCCCTGGCGCGAAGACGTACGACGCGGCGGTGATGGGTTTGTCGGCGGCGCCCTCGTCGTAGAGCAGCACCCGCACCGCGACGGTGCCGTCGGCGCCGGGCATCGGTTCGCATTCGGCCCGGAACGGCCCGGTCTTGCCGCGGGCCAAAAACATCACCTGCGACGAGACACCCTGCAGCTGATCGGTTCCGGCGACGGCCGCGGCGGCGTCCAGCGCGGCCGTCTCCAGGATGACGAACTGCGGCCCGATGTGCAGGGCGGCGTCGGGGGAGGCCACCTCGACGGCGAGTTCGGGCAGCGCCCAACACCCGTCGGCGCGGCGTTGCCCGCCGAACACCCGCCACAGCGGCGGCAGGTCGGGGGAGTCGACGATGCCGAGTGGCTGGGCCGGCATCTTTTGCAGCCCGTCGGGCGGGATACCGATGCTGATGCCCTGTCCGGCGGTGAGCGCCAGCACCCGACTCGGATTGTCGGCGTCGACGATCGTCGAACGGCTATAGCCCAGTTGCCGGCCCCGTTTCAGGGTTTGCGACACGATTTCGATGCGTGCCACGTCGCGGCCCGGGTCGAGAACCTGACAGGAGTGGATCACCGGGTTGGGGACGGCCTCCAAATCCGACATCCCGCCGCCCTCCGGGGCGGCGATGCCCAGCACGGCCAGCAAAACCCCGCCGGTGGCATTGCGCATATCGCGGCGCAGCGTGACGGTGTCGTCGACCGGGCCGAGGTCCATCGAGGCGTAGCTGCGGCCGATGTAGCGGTAGCTCAGCAGCCCGCCCCAGCGCCGGCGCAGCTCGGCGGCGTAGGCCTGCGGATCTCCGCTGAGCTCACGAATATCTCGGGGCATCGCTGGTCTCCTGACGGGCTAGCGTTCGGTGCGAGCGTGCGCAGAAACGGGTTTCAGCCCGGCGTGTCGGCCGGGGACACGCACGCTCGCGGGGGGAACGGGACGGGACCTCACGGCAATATGCCGATGCGGCTGACCGGCTCCGCGGGGGACTGGCGGCCACAGATGCCGCGCTGCAGGGCGGACAGCAGCGCATCCCGGGTCTCGCGCGGGTCGATGAGCTCGTCGAAACCCAGATGTTCGGCCGAGCGGTACGACGCCTGCAGCTCGGCGTCGCGCAGCCGCGCGGACACGTCCTCGGCGGCGTGGGAGGCGCGGCTGAGCGCCGCCGCGCTCATCGCCCCCATCGTCGCGCCCGGGTAGGCGAACGTGGCGCCCTGGGAGTCGAACCCGAGCAGCGACATCACCATCGAGCCGAACCCGTAGGCCTTGCGCAGCGTGACATGCAGCTTGATCGTGGTGGCCGCGGTCTGGGCGGCGAACATCCGGGCGCCGGCGCGCAGCACCCCGCTGCGCTCGGAGGCGGACCCGGGCAGCATGCCCGGGTTGTCGGCCAAAAACACGATCGGCAGATGGAACGAGTCGGCGACGGTGATGAAATGCGCGGCCTTGTCGGCGGCGTCGGCGTCGATGGAGCCGGCCAGCACCTGAGGCTGATTGGCGACCACCGCCACCGGGTGCCCCCCCAAATGCGCCAGCGCGCAGATGATCGCCGGCCCGAACCGGGGTTGCACCTCGAACCAGTCCGGCCGGTCGAAGACCACGTCGAGCACCGCGCGCATGTCGTAGATGCGGCGGTTATCCCGGGACACGATGTCGAGCAGCTCGGGGGTGGGCCGCGGCGCGCTGTCCGCATCGGGCGGCAGCGCCGCCGGATACGACCAGGCGCTGGGCGGAAAGTAGGACAGGTAGCGGCGGATGTCGTCGAGCACGGCGGCGTCGTCGGCGGCCAGGTTGTGGATCACCCCGCTGGGCACCGCGACGTCGGGCCCGCCGAGGTTTTCCTTCGAAATCTCCTCGCCGGTGGACTCTTTGACCACCGGCGGGCCGGCGGTGAAGATCGCGCCCTGGGGGCTCATGATCCGAAAGTCGCACACCGGCGCCACCAGGGCGCCGTGGCCGGCCGACGGGCCGAGCACCGCGGCCACCGTCGGCACCCGACCCGAACACCGGGCCTGGGCCAGCAGGTCGGTCGGGGTGCGCCCGTAATGCCCGCCGGTGGGCCGAAACCCGGCGCCCTCGAGCAGCATCACCAACGGAACCTTGTCGCGCAGCGCCAGTTCGGCGATGCGGTACCGCTTAGCGTTGCCGCCCGGCCCGATGCTGCCCGCCAGCGTGGTGAAGTCCTCGGCGCCCACCATCACCGGCGCGCCGTTGAGCAGCCCGGAACCGACCACGATGCCGTCGGCGGCGATCTCCCCGCCGACCAGGGTGCCCAATTCCCGGAAGCTGCCGGCGTCGAGCAGGTGCTCGATGCGGGCCCGGGCGTCCAGCTTGCCCTTGCCGCGGTGTTTGGCGAGTCGCTCCGGGCCGCCCATCGCCCGGGTGTGCGCCCGGCGAGAGTCGAGGTCGGTGAGCGTGTCCTCCCAGTCTTGGGATGGTGTCATTGTCGGTCCTCACTGGTCGTGGTGCAGCCCATGTCCGTTGACCATACTGAAGCCCTTACTGTAGCGTCCGCGTGCATGGTGAGTTCGGCATCCGAGGACAGCCCCCGGCCCCCCGACGGCGACTGGCTGGGCACGCCGTACCTGTCGTTTCGGCGGGAGGGGGCGATCGCGGTGTGCACCCTGGACCGCCCCGAGGCCCGCAACGCGATGAGCCCCGCGATGTACTTCGGGATCCGCTACGCGGTGGGCCGGGTCAACGCGGACCCCGACCTGGCCGGGCTGCTCATCACCGGCACCGGCGACGTGTTCGCCCCGGGCGGCGACATGGGCGGCGGCGGCGCCGACAACTGGATCACCTTCGGGTCCGCGCTGGGCATGGACATCACTCCGTTCGACGCGCTGCGCAGCTCGGCCAAACCGGTGGTGTCGGCGGTCAACGGGCTGTGCCAGGGCGGCGGACTGCAAATCGCGTTGTGCAGCGACGTTTCCGTGGTCAGTGACCGGGCCACGTTCCGGGTGCCGGAACTGTTCCGCGGCATCGCCGACACCTACTACAGCCAGATGCTGGCGCGGCTGATCGGGCCGGTCCGGACCCGTGATCTGATGTTCACCGGCCGGGTGCTCAGCGCGCAGGAAGCGTTGGAGTGGGGGATGGTCACCCGGGTGGTCGCCCACGAGGAGCTGCTCGGCACCGCCCGGGATATCTTGGCGCAGTGTTGCCGTACGGCACCCGGGGCGCGGGCGGTCATCAAGTCCAGCCTGGACGCGTACCTGGGGCTGTTCGACCGGATCGGGATGACCTCCAGCCTGGGCGCGGCGGAGGCCGTCGAAGGCTTTGCGGCGTTCAAGGAACGCCGGTCACCGGACTGGGTGCATCCGGAGCTGCGGGTCGAGGGCCGGCTGTAGGCGACGCGGCGGGGGATCAGCGCTGGTTTGCGGGCCGGACATGAGACGGTTGGTGTCATGCAGTCCCATGACTACCTGACCTACGAAGAGTTCGGGCGCCGGTTCTTCGAGATCGCGGTGACCGAGGAGCGGGTCGCCGCCGCGTTCGCCTCGATCGCCGGGGACGAGTTCAGCATGCCCCCGATCGCGCAGGGCCCCGGCAAATTCGCCAAGGTCAGCGCCGACGTCAAGATCCGGGAGCCGCGGGTCACCCGAAACCTCGGGGCCACGATCACCTTCACGATTCACATTCCGCTGAGCATCGAGCTGCTGGTCGATCTGCGGCTGGACAAGCAGCGGTTCACCGTCGCCGGCGATATCGCGCTGCGGGCCTCCGCGCGGGCCGCCGAACCGTTGCTGTTGATCGTCGATGTGGCCAAGCCGCGCCCGGCCGATATCACCGTCCAGGTGTCCTCGACGTCCATCCGCGGCGAGATTTTGCGGATCATCGCCGGCGTCGACGGTGAGATCCGGCGGTTCATCGCCGCCTACGTCGCCGACGAGATCGACAGCCCCGCATCGCAGGCGGCGCAGACCATCGACGTGGCCGAGCAACTCGACGCCGCCTGGACCGGCATTTAACGGCCGGGCTCACCGCCACCGGGCGGCGGCGCTTCGGCGGCCCGCACCCGACGGCGTTCGGCGCCGATCCAGGCCAGCCCGGCTCCGATCGCCAGCAGCGCGACGATGGCCGCCGCCACGCCCCAGCCGGCCTGGCCGGCGGCGAACGTGCCCAGGCACACCATGACGGCCGCGATACCCACCCCGATCAGGATCAACCCCGGCATCCGCACGGTGTCCTTCATCGCCTCGCCGGCGCGCGGACGGGTGGTGCGGTAGTGATCGACGGGGTCGTTCGCGGTGTCGCCCATGAGCGTCTCCTCTGCAATCAGCCAGCTGCCCGCCCGGGCAGATGCGCACAAACGAGGGACTACCCGAACCGGCGAGGGAAAAAACGGCCGGGGCCGGCGACGGTCAGCGATCCCGGTGGTGAGGTGGGTCGGTAGGAAATGCTCCCCAGCTCAGTGGCCGCCGGCGCGGGCGAACACCCCGGCTAACGCGTCCAGCGTCGCGGGCACCAACCGGTAGTAGGCCCACTTGCCACGCTGGGATCGTTCCAGCAGACCGGCCTCGACCAGGATTTTGAGATGGTGTGACACCGTCGGCTGGGAGAGCCCCACCGGTGCGGTCAGCTCGCACACGCACGCCTCGCCATCCTGATAGCCGGCGACCAGCGACACCAGGCGCAGCCGGGTCGGCTCGCCCAACGCCTTGAGCACCCCAGCCAACCGTTCGGCGGCCGCCGCATCCAGCACCACGTCGGTGATCGGACGACAGCACGCTTCAAGATCGGCGACCTGCTGGGCGCTATGAGGTCGCGTTGAGGACGCCGGGGCGACGGGCACGATTCCGAGTATGCCACACACGCATTGACAACCATCGATGCGTCGTGCACGCTACGGTCCCATAGACGGCTGTCGATGGAAGGAACCGGGGATGACGGATAACTCAGCTGCCGAATTGCGTGATGAGGTGCGCGCCCGCTACGCAGATGCCGCCACCGCGATCAGCAGTGGCGTCACCAATAGCGATGTGCTCGCCGCGGCGAGTTGTTGTGGGTCTAGCGATTCGGTGGACGTCGGCACCGTCTTCGGCGCGGGGCTCTACGGCGCTGGCGAGCACTCCGAGCTGCCCGCGGAAGCCCTTGCAGCGAGCTTAGGTTGCGGCAACCCGACCGCGGTGGCTGAGCTCCACCCGGGTGAACGTGTACTTGACTTGGGCTCCGGGGGCGGGATCGACGTGCTGCTCTCGGCGCGCCGTGTCGGTCCGGACGGATTCGCCTACGGCGTCGACATGACCGACGAGATGCTCGCCCTTGCCGAAGCCAACAAGGCCAAGGCCGGGGTTACCAACGTGGAGTTCCGCAAGGGCACCATCGAAGACATCCCACTGGCGGACGCCACCGTCGACGTGGTGATCTCCAACTGCGTGATCGACCTATCGGTCGACAAGCCCGCCGTACTGGCCGAGATGTTCCGGGTCCTGGTCCCCGGCGGGCGGATCGGGATCTCCGACGTCGTCGCCGAAGACCACCTCAGCGCCGCCGAGCGCGCCGAACGCGGCTCCCACGTCGGCTGCATCGCCGGGGCGCTCTCCACAACGGAATACCTCGACGGTCTCGCGCAAGCCGGATTCGCCGACGCCTCGGTTACGTTCACCCACCAAGTTGCCGACGGTATGCACGGCGCCATCATCCGCGCCGCCAAAGCCGCAGCGCCGACCGGCGACTAATCCCAGCCGGTACGGCCTAGTCGGCGTCTGCACCGCGCCCGGCGAGCTCCGCCGGGCCCTTGTCAGATGGTTTGGTGGCGCCCGAAGTACTTGTGGTCTTCGCTGTAGCCGCCGTACCCGCTGCCTAGCTCCTCGTAGCTCTCCAGGAACTCGATCCCCTTGAGCCACTTGACCTGTTTGAAGCCGTGCTGCAGTTCGTTGCGCAGCCGCAGCGGTTTGCCGTGACCGTAACTGAGCGGCTCGTCGTTCATGCTGTAGGCCAGCATGGTCAGGTGGTGGCTCATCTGCTTGATGGGGTGCACGTTGTAGTAGATCCCGCCGGTGGCACCGAAACCCATCGAGTAGAACGCCACCCATTTGGCCTGGGGCAGCGGCTTGACCACATCCATGATCGACTGCATGGACACCCCGCCCCACTTGGCGACACCCGACCAGGCCTGGATGCACATGTGCTGGGTGATCTGCTCGTGGTAGGGCAGCGCCTTGAGGTCGTCGAGGGAGAAGTCGGTGGGGTTCTCGACCAGGCCGTAGACCTTCAGCCGCCAGTCCTTGAAGTCGTCCTTCTCCAACTGCTTGTACTCCACCGTCTCCGGCAACCGGCCGTTGTGCCAGAAATACGGCGAGATGTCCTTCTCGGTGAACGCGCCCGGCTTGGGGTTGGCGGCCTCCAGCATCCGCTGGAAAGGCCCGATCAACGCGTAGCCGACCCGCTGCACCACCCGGGGGTGCTTAATCGTGAACGGGGTGGCCCACACCCAGGCGATCGCCACCACCACCATGGCCGCGGCGAAGACACCCAACCCGAGCCAGCTGTCGTCGTCGCGGGAGGCGAACATGTGGTTGAGGTTGCGCAACGCGTCGGTGGCGAACACCAGCGTGACGTGCACCAGGATGAAGAAGAGGAAATACACCAGCACCAAAAAGTGCAGGGAGCGGGCGTGCTGCAGGTTCAACCGCTTGCTGATCACGGTGAAGCGCATCGACAGCGCCGGCGACATGCCCAGCGCGGTGATCAGCGCCGCCGGCGCGGCGATGAACACGGTGGTGAAGTAGGCGATGATCTGCAGCCCGTTGTAGGCGTACCAGCCGTTGTCATCCGGCCAGTGCAGCGACAGGTACTGGATGGCCGTCGACGCGGCGTTGGGGAACACGTCCCAGCTGGTCGGCACCACGTGCCGCCACTGGCCGGTGGCGAACAGCAGCACATAGAAGACGGCGCCGTTGAGCAGCCACAACACGTCGGCGCCCAGGTGCCACCAGCGGGCCAGGCCGATGGAGTGCCGGAAACCGGGCAGCCCCAGCTGCGGCGGCAGCGCGACGGTGTCGTCGTTGGCGGTCCAATACCCTTCGGGCACCGGCGGACCCACCCGCAGCCATTCGTCCTTGCCGGGGGTGGAATTGCGGCTGAAGTACAGCCGGGGATGGTCGCAGAGGATCTGGATGCCCGAGCGGATGATGAACATCATCAGGAACAGGTTGAAAAAGTGGGTCCAGCCGGCCCAGGCCGGCAGACCGGGCGGCACGTTGGTGGCGTCGGAGCCGGGGTAGCGCTCGACGAACGCGTGGACGGACGGATTGTTGTACAGGCCCTTGCCGATCGCCACCGCCACGATCAGCCCGACAAAACCGATCGGCAGCAGCCACAGCAGGTTGAACCATTTGTCCTTGCCGACCCGCAGCTTGGGCGCGGTGGCCCGCCGGGTCAGGTCGAATCCGCCGCCGTAGGCCTCGACGTCGATCTGGTCGTGGGCGTGGTGGATCTCGGTGCGGTAGCCCTCCAGCTCCAGCTCGACGGCTTCCAGCTCACCGAGCTCATCCGATTCCGGCTCGACGACCGAGGGTCCCGCCTGCCCGACAGGATCGTGATCTTCGCTGCTCAACACACGTCTCCCTTCGTCGCTCACCAGACGCTCAGTAAGCTACACGAGGCCGCCTGCAGATTAGCTGTGAACGCGACGCAGAGCGGGGTGCCGGTGGACGGTCGCCCTCAACATACCAGCGCAAAAGTCGCATTTGCGCCTGAATTACGCAAAAAATTCCGCAACTGCG
>NZ_MLQM01000197.1:0-9778 GCF_001854525.1 Mycobacterium talmoniae | reverse complement strand
CCAACGCGGTGGGTCCGGCCCCGCAGGCGGTGCCGCCCGCGCCCGCCCCGGCTGCCGCCCCAGGCCCGCCGCCCGCTCCCCCGGCGCCCGAGGCGGCACCCGCGCCCGCGCCGGCCCCCGGGGCGGCGCCCGCCCCCGCCCCGGCGCCCGCGCCGGCCCCCGTCGGCGCACCGGCCTTCGGCCCGGACGCCCCGCCCACGCAGGACTTCATGTACCCGTCCATCGGCCAGAGCTGCCTGGCCGACGGCGGCAACGTCATCGCCACCGCGCTGTCGGTGGCGGGCCCGGCCAAGATCCCGGCCCCCGGCCCCGGACCGGGTCAGACCGCGTACGTCTTCACCGCGGTCGGCACCCCGGGACCGGCCGAGGTGCAGAAGCTGCCGCTCAACGTCACCTGGGTGAACCTGACCAGCGGGAAATCGGGCACCGCCGCGCTCAAGCCGCGTCCCGACATCAACCCGGAGGGGCCGACGACGCTCACCGCGATCGTCGACACCGGCTCCGGCAGCATCATGTCGACGATCTTCGGGCAGGTCAGCACCAAGGACAAGCAGTGCAACTTCATGCCCACCATCGGCTCGACGGTGGTGCCCTGACACCCTGACGCACCACCGGCCCCACCGGCTACCGCTCGGGTACCTGATGGGTTTGCGTCCGCGTCTGAGCGACAACGCCGTTGACACCCAACGTTTGTCGCTCGGACGCGGACGCAACGACACATGGCCGGCCACCCGGCGACACCGCGGGGAGGCCTCAGGCCGCGGTGCCGCGCGGGGCGAAGATCAGTAGGCCATGAACAGGATGGCGTCCCGGTCGTACTCCATGCCCGGGTGCGCGTCGGCGAGATGCTTTTGGGTGAGTTCGACCAGCTCGTCCTCGTCCTTGCCGGCGATGGCCTCACCACACGGGCAGTTGATGTGCGTCTTCACGGTGCCGCCTTTCCCTTCACCTTCGGGGCAGCCTTTTTAGCCGCCTTCATCTGCTTCTTGTAGGACCGGACTTGCCCGAGCGACTCGGCGTCGACGACGTCGGCGATCGACATGCGGGCACCGGCTTTGCCGTAGTCGCCGGCCGCGGCGCGCCAGCCGGCCGGGGTCACGCCGTATTGCTTGCCGAGCAACGCCAGAAAGATCCGCGCCTTCTGGTCGCCGAAGCCGGGCAGCCCCTTGAGCCGCCGCAACAGTTCGGGTCCGTCGGGATCACCAGCGATCCACAACGCGGCCGCGTCCCCGTCGTAGCGATCCACCAAAACCCGCGCCAAGTCCTGGATCCGGGTGGCCATCGAACCCGGGAAGCGGTGTATCGCAGGCTTTTCCGAGCACAGCGCGGCGAACTTGTCCGGGTCGTGTCGGCGATCTCGCGGGCGTCGAGCCCGCCCATCCGGTCGGCGATCTTCTTCGGTCCCGCGAACGCGGTCTCCATCGGCACCTGCTGGTCCAGCAGCATTCCGACCAGCAACGCGAACGGACTGGACTCCAGCAACGCGTCGGCGGCGGGATCCTGAACCAGCTGCAGCTTCGGCACGCCGTCAGTGTACTGAGCACCCTGCCCGGCGCGACCCCGAAAATAGGGGGAAATTACCTACCCCTGCCGCGGTTAGCGTTGCCGCATGACGCAACTGCTGAGCTTTCCTGCCCCCGCGGACGTCGCCGCGCAGACCCCCGCCGACCGCGACCGCGCCATCGACGTCATCCGCATCGTGTCGCTGATCGGCGTGGTGGCCGGGCACACCATCATGGCCACCAGCATGATCCGCGACGGTGTCCTCATCTGGGACAACCTGCTCACCACCTCGACGGTGTTTCAGGCGCTGACCTGGGTCTTCCAGATCATGCCGCTGTTCTTCTTCGCCGGGGTGGCCGCCAGCGTCGGGTCGTGGCGGCCCGGCACGAGCTGGGGCGGTTGGCTGATGAAGCGCTGCACCCGGCTGTACCGGCCGGTGTTCTACTACCTGGCGTTTTGGGCGGTCGCCCTGGTGGGGCTGCGCCCGATCCTGCCCCCGCACGTCTACGAGCCGATCGCCGGTGTCAGCATCCAGCTGCTGTGGTTCCTCGGCGCCTACGTGCTGGTGCTGGCCACGGTGCCGCTGCTGTCCCGGATCAGCACCACCCGCCAACTGGTCGTCAGCGTCGCCGCGGTGTACGGGTTCGTGGCGCTGGTCGACATCATCCGGCTGCACACCTCCGGCCTGGCCCTGCTCGGCTACCTGAACATGGCGGCGTGGGTGATCCCGGGGATGTTCGGCGTCGCCTACCGCCGCGGGCTGCTGACACGCGGTGCCGCGTGGAGCACCGGGCTGGCGATGCTGGGCGTCAACCTGGCCCTGTGCCACTTCGGCCCCTATGAGCTGAGCCTGGTCGGTATCGAAGGCCAACGACTCGCGAACATGTCACCGCCGTCGCTGTTGATGGCTGGGCACGCAATCATGATGTGCGCGTTGGTGGTTGCGGCCGCCCCTGCGATCGCCCGGTGGGCGCAGCGGCCCCGGGTGTGGTGGTTGACGGCGATCGGCAACTCGGGCGCGATGACGCTGTACCTGTGGCACATGCCGGCGCTGCTCGGCGTGCACCTGGTGTTCGACTCGCTGGGGTGGTACCGCTTCCCCGGCCAGCCGCACCTGGTCGCCCTCAGCCTGGCCCAACTGCTGCTGATGACCGGCCTGGTCGGCGCGCTGTTCGTGGCGCTGCGGCCGCTGGAGAACTCACCGCTGCCGGGCTGGGACGGCGCGCGGGTGACCGCGCCCGGACTGCGCAGCCTCGCGCTCGGCGCCCTGCTGTGTGTCGCGTCGGCGGCGACGCTGGCGTCGGTGAAGTGGGGCCTGAAAGACGACGGGCTGTACTGCGTGGCGATCATGCTGGCCGGCTTGGTGGGGGCGCGGGCATTGGCCACCCGCTCCGCCGACTAGCCGCGCCGAGCGGGCTACCCGCTCTTGCGGCGGAACTCCCGACGGCTCTCGAGCGGGCCGTGCGCCCGGGGCTGCTTGGCACCACCGTCCTTGTGCGCGGACCCGCCCGCCGCCTTCGCCTTCTTGCGGTCCAGGGCTTCCCGGAACTTGCGCTTGGTGTCGTCCTCCGAGGTGGATTCCGGCTCGGAGTGTGCAGCGGCCATGCCCGCAGCCTAACGCGCCGACCGACCTACCGCATGCCCGGCGGCATGCCGTACACGTGCGAGACCGGCAGGGTCAGCACCACCCGCCGATCGGTGACCATGGCTTGCCGGTACTCATCCCAGTCCGGGTGCTCGCCAGCGATGTTGCGGTACAAGGCGATCAGCGCCTCGACGGTGGCGTCGTCGGGGGCGGCCGCCGGCGGCGTCAGCTCGGCGGTGCCCTCGGCGACCGCGTACGCCCAGCCGTCGTCGGCGCTGACCAGGAGCGAGGCCCGCGGGTCGCGGCGCAGGTTGCGGGTCTTGGCCCGCGGCTCGGTGATCGACACCTGCACGACGAGATTGCGCGGGTCGAAGTAATACGACACGTTGGACAGCTGCGGGCGCCCGTCGGACTTGATGGTGGCCAGCACCCCGATGGAGTTGTCGCTGATCAAGGCCAGCAGCTTGTCGTCGAAGACTTCGCGTCCCATCCGCCTAGCCTACGTCGCTACCATCACGTCATGGCGCTGGTCGACGGCAACACCCTACGAGGAGTCTCGGCCACCACATTGTGGACGCTGCGGAACCGGGCCGCCGAAGCCGCGCGGCCCGACGGGGTGATCGACGACCCTTGGGCGGTCACGCTTTTCGATGCGATCAGCTACGACTACGACAAGTTCGGCAGCATCGAGCGCTACCACGCGCTGCGGGCGCTGACCTTCGACGCCGCCCTCGCCGACTACCTGCGCGCCCACCCGAAAGCCGCGGTGGTGGCGCTGGCCGAGGGATTGCAAACCAGTTTCTGGCGGCTGGACCGTGCGGGTGTGCTGAACGAGGCCACCTGGTACTGCGTCGACCTGCCGCCGGTGGTGGCGCTGCGCGAGCAACTGCTGCCCCGCGACCCGCGGATCGTGCACCTGGCCCAGTCGGCGCTGGACCGCGGCTGGATGGACCGCGTCGACGCGAGCCACGGGGTGTTCATCACCGCCGAAGGCCTGCTGATGTACCTCGATCCCGACGAGGTGCACGCGCTGATCGCGGACTGCGCCCAACGCTTCCCCGGCGGCCGGTTCCTGTTCGACGCGATTCCGCGCTGGTTTAGCCGACGGACGTTGAAGGGGTGGCGCATGTCGGACCGGTGCATCGCCCCGCCGATGCCGTTCGGGCTTAGCCCCGACGAGGCGGTGGCGCTGGCCGGCGAAATCCCCGGGATACGCGCGGCCCGCGACGTCTCGCAGCTGACCGGTCGTGGCCCGTCGGGGCAGGCGCTGTGGCGGGCCGTGGACCGCTTCGGCCCGCTACGCCGGCGTCGGTCCAGCATCACGCTGCTGGAATTCGGCCCATGACCGCCTATGCGGCGTTCCTGCGGGGCGTCAACGTCGGCGGCGTCAACCTGAAGATGGCCGAGGTGGTCGCCGCGCTGACCGACGCCGGATTCGCGGCCGTGCGCACCATCTTGGCCAGCGGCAACGTGCTGCTGGAGTCGCCGCGGGGCGGGGGCGCGGTGCGGGCCACGATGGAGGCCGCGCTGCGCGAACGGTTCGGCTACGACGCCTGGGTGCTGGTCTACGACCTCGACACGGTGCGCGCCGTGGTCGAGGCCTACCCGTTCGAACCCGAGGTCGACGGCTACCACTCCTACGTCACGTTCGTCGCCGACGACGCGGTGCTCGACGAGTTGGCCGCGTTGACCGCCGGTGCCCACGAGCGGATCGCCCGGGGCGTCGGCGTGCTGTACTGGCAGATCCCCAAGGGCAACACGCTGGACAGCACCGTCGGCAAGACGATGGGTAAGCAGCGCTACAAATCGTCGACCACGACCCGCAACCTGCGCACGTTGGGCAAAGTGCTGTCCCGGTAGTGTTGCGTCGGTGCTCACCGGTGTGTCCGAAACGGCCCTGCTGACGCTGCGGTCCCGCGCTCGGGAGGCGATGCGTCCCGACGGGATCATCGACGATCCGATGGCGATCAGGTTGCTCGAGGCCATCGACTTCGACTTCGCCAAGTTCGGCCCCACCCGACAAGACATGGCGGTGCGGGCGCTGGCGTTCGACCTGCACACCCGCCGCTACCTGGCTCGGCACCCGGCGGCCACCGTGGTGGCGTTGGCCGAAGGTTTCCAGACCAGTTTCTGGCGCCTGGACGCCGCCATCCCCGACGCCCAATTCCGCTGGCTGACCGTTGATCTCCCGCCGGTGATCGACCTGCGCACCCGACTGTTGCCGGAATCGCCGCGGATCTCGGTGTGCGCGCAGTCGGCGCTGGATTACAGCTGGATGGACCGGGTCGACCCGTCGAACGGGGTGTTCATCACCTCCGAGGGGCTGCTGATGTACCTGCAGCCCGAGGAGGCGTTGGGGTTGATCGCCGAATGCGCGGCGCGGTTCCCGGGCGGTCAGATGATGTTCGATCTGCCACCGCCGTGGGTCAACAAGGTCGCCCGGCGCGGGATGCGGACCTCGCTGCGCTACCAGGCCCCGCCGATGCCGTTCAGTCTTCCGGTGTCGGAGGCCGCCGAGCTGGTGAACACGGTGCCGGGTATCCGCGCCGTGCACGACGTGCACAGCCCACGGGGCCGCGGCCTGCTGTTCGGCACCGTGCTGTCGGCCGCGTACCGGATTCGCGCGCTCGACCCACTGCGCCCCTCGATGACCCTGCTGGAATTCGGCTGAGTCAGCTCAGCCGTCGGCGGCGTCGAACGCGGCGTCGAGGTAGCGCTGGGCCTCGGCTTTGCCCAGGCCCAACGACCGGGCCGCATCGGCGTATGCCTTTGCCGCTTCCGCCATCGCGGTATCGGCGGGATCCACGGCTGCCACGAAAGTGCCGAAGCGGCCGCGGGTTTCGACGATGCCCGCAGCCTCCAGTTCCCGGTAGGCGCGGGCGACGGTGTTGGCCGCCAGGCTCAGTTGACTTGCCAGCTCGCGCACCGTGGGCAGCCGGGTGCCGGCCGGCAGCTTCCCGGACCGGATGGCGTCGATGATCTGCGTTCTGAGCTGATCGAACAGCGGTCTGCCCGGGTCCCCGTCGACCCGCAACCACTCGCCCAAATCCACCTGCCCCAGTATTCCCTAGGACCGCTATGTTGGTGGGGTGCGGGTAACGGTGCTCAGCGGCGCGGGGATCTCCGCGGAGAGCGGGGTCCCGACGTTCCGCGACGATAAGAACGGCCTGTGGGCGCGGTTCGACCCCTACGAGCTGTCCAGTATCGAGGGGTGGCTACAGCACCCCGAGCGGGTGTGGGGCTGGTATCTGTGGCGGCACCACCTGGTCGGCCGGGTGGAGCCCAACGCCGGGCACCGCGCCGTCGCGGACTGGCAGGACCATGCCGAGGTCAGCGTCGTCACGCAGAACGTCGACGACTTGCATGAACGCGCCGGCAGCCACCCGGTGCACCACCTGCACGGCAGCCTGTTCGAATTCGTGTGCGCGAACTGCGGGATGCCCTACACCGAGACGTTGCCCGACATGGCCGAGCCGGCGTTGGAAGTGGAGCCGCCGGTCTGCGCATGCGGCGGCCTGATCCGCCCCAACATCGTGTGGTTCGGGGAGGCCCTGCCCGAAGGGCCGTGGCAGCACGCGGTGCAGGCGACCGAGGCCGCCGACGTGCTGGTGGTGGTGGGGACGTCGGCGATCGTGTACCCGGCCGCCGGGCTGCCCGAGCTGGCGCTGGCCCGCGGCACGCCCGTCATCGAGGTCAATCCCGAACCGACGCCGTTGTCCGCCAACGCCACCGTGTCGATGCGCGACACCGCCAGTTCCGCGTTGCCGACCTTGCTGCAGCGGCTGCCCGCGCTGCTGGATTGACGCACAGATCGGCGTCTATCCACAGAAACGGGCGCTGACCACGGATTCGGTGGGCTCGCGGTCGGGCCCGTCGCCGAAGCTGTCGCCATGATGACACCCCACCAGCCGTTCATCGGCAGTGAAGCGGTGGCCGCGGGGATGCTGCAGCGCCGCCAATTGCGGTCTCGGTTCCAGGCCGTGCTTCCCGACGTCTACTGCCTGCGCGGTCTTGACCTCACGCTGCAGCAGCGGGCGATGGCGGCATGGCTGTGGTCGCACCGGCAGGGCGTAGTGGCCGGGTTGACCGCGGCGGCATGCCACGGTTCGAAATGGGTCGACGATGATCTGCCGATCGAGCTGATCTGGGCAAACGCCCGACCACCGCACGGGGTGCGGACCTACGACATGCGCCTGCCGACAGCCGAATTCGGGTTGGTCGACGGTGTTGCGGTAACCACGCCGGAACGCACCGCATTCGATATCGCGCGTCGAGGGGCGGTCGGCGCGGCGGTTGCACAGCTAGATGCGCTGATGCAGGCCACCGGCGTCAAGGTGGGCGATGTCGCCGACCTCGCCGGCCGGCACCGCGGCGCACGCGGCCTTCGCCAACTGGAAACGGTGCTGGATCTGGCCGACTCGGGCGCAGAATCTCCCAAGGAGACCTGGCTGCGGCTGCTGCTGATCCGCGCCGGCTTTCCCCGGCCGACCACGCAGATCCCGGTCGTCGGACCAGACACCGGGAACACGTACTACCTCGACATGGGCTGGGAGAACCTGATGGTCGCCGTGGAGTACGACGGGGAGCAACATCGCCTCGACCGCTGGCAGTACAAGAAGGACATCGTGCGTCAGGAGGAGTTGGAAAAGCTCGGCTGGATCGACATCCGGGTGGTTGCCGGCGATCGTCCGGCCCAGATCATCCCCCGGGTGCGCGATGCACGGACATCTCGGCGAGCGAGCCTGCGCTAGCGGCGCCGAGTCTGTGCTGGCGGCATCGAGTCTGCACTAGCGGCAGCGAGTCTGCGCTGGCGGCAGCGAGTCTGCGGTGGCGGCGCCGAGTCTGCGGTGGCGGCATCGAGCCTGCGCTGGCGGCGCCGAGCCTGCGCTGAGGGCATCGAGCCTGCGCTGGCGGCGCCGAGCCTGCGCTCAGGCCCAAGATCGGCGGGAAAACACGGCCTCACCGCAGACTCAGTGCCCTCACCGCAGACTCGCTGCCGTGAACGCAGTGTCGATGCCCTCACCGCAGACTCGATGCCGTGAACGCAATGTCGATGCCCTCACCGCAGACTCGACGCCGCCACCGCAGACTGGAAGCCCTCAGCGCAGGCTCGACGCGCAGCTAAGACGGGCTAAGGCCGCACCGCGCGGCCCAGCGCGAATTCCGACACCGGCACCGGCGCCCACACCGGGAATTGCCAGCCGCGACGCGAGGTCACCGGCTCGAACCCGGCCGCCCCGATGACCGCTTCGGTGTCGCGGTGGGTGTGGCAGTTGCCGAACAACCGCGGCCAAAACGTCGCATCGACCACCTTCTGCAGGCCACCCCGCGCGCCGGCGGAGGCGACGTGTTCGAAGTAGCGCAGTTCACCGCCGGGACGCAACCGAGAAAGCAGTTGACGCAAAACGGCTTCCGGATCGTCAATCGAGCACAACACCAGCGAACACACCACCGCGTCGAAGGGCTCCGATGCGGCCAAACTCTCCACAGTGCCCGCGGTCACCGACACCGGCACCGGGGCCGACGCGGCGGCCTCGCGGGCGACCTCCAGCAGCCGCGGTTCCGGCTCGATCGCCACCACCTCGGTCACCGTGTCGGGATAAAACGCGAAGTTGGTTCCGGTGCCGGCGCCGACCTCCAGCACCCGCCCGGATAGCCCCTCGAGGTTTTCCCGCCGCCGGTCGTGCAGCCAGTCGGTTTCGTGGCTCGACATGAACTTCCAGATCCGAGCGAAAAACGGGTTCTCCACCGTGCTGCTCACGGGTTACCTCCACGGGTTGCCAGCCAATCCAGGAATTGCTGAGGTGTGGCATCCTCACCAACCAGTCCGACCACGATATGCCCGGCGCACACCGCGCGAAGCACCCGGTCGGTGAACGCCTCGACGTCGCCGAACGGCAGGTGCGGTTTGCTGATCAACAACGCGGCCACCCCGTGCGCTGCACTCCACAATTCGAGGGCCCCGGTGGTGGGATCGCCGGGCTGATAGATGCCCTCGTCCATCAGCGCCTGCACCGAGGCACGTAGATGGGTGAACGCCGAACTGGCCAGCACGGCGTCGACGTCGCTGCCGGGCTGGCCCTCCGCCATGGTGGCGATCCGGTACAGCTCCGGGGTGGCCACCGCGAACCGGACATAGGCCAGCCCCACCGCCCGCAGCGCCTCCATCGGGCAAACCTGCCCGGCCGCCGCGCGCTGCATCTCGGCGTCCAGCTTCTCGAAATACCGGGCGCACACCGCGTCCAGCAGCGCGTCCTTGTCGTCGAAGTGCAGATAGATCGACGGCGAGGTCACGCCGACCCGCTGGGCCACCGCCCGGATCGACACCGCCTTGGCGTGCCCGGTCTCCAGCAGCAATTCGGTGGCGGCGTCGAGGATTTCGTCGCGCAACAGATCACCGGATCCGCGGGGCGCCCGGTGGCGGCGAGGGCTAGGCATGGACGGGCTCATGCACCTCGCCGGATTCACTGATCCCGATCCGCTGGTGCAGCCGCACCAGCGGCCGCGGCGCCCACCAGTTCCACCGGCCCATCACGTGCATGAACGCCGGCACCAGCATCATCCGCACCAGGGTGGCGTCGGCCAGCACGGCCAGGGTCAGGCCGACCCCGAACATCCGCATGAACGACACCTGGGCGGCGATCAGCGCGGCGAACGAGATCGACATCACCAGCGCGGCGGCGGTGATCA
>NZ_MLQM01000196.1:0-9984 GCF_001854525.1 Mycobacterium talmoniae | reverse complement strand
CACCCCGGCGCCCGGGCACGCGCCGGGGGGAGGGCGGGCACGGGTGCCCGTGCGGCGGGTAGGGACATCCGTACGGCGGATATGGATACGGCGGCGGCGGGGGTGGTGGCGGGCGCTCAGGGTCCGGCGGCGGCGGGGCACTCATGCCGGTGCCGCCTGCCGTGCAAGCACCGCGTCGTAGTAGCCGTGCCGATACCCGTAGCGCAGCCGAAGCCCCACCACGATCAGGGTCGGCAGCAGAAACCACTGCGGCCGGGTCAATCCGAGCCAGACGGTGTCGTTGGCGCGGACGAATTCGACGGCGAACCGGAACACCGCGTAGCCGGCGAGGTAGAGGACGAACAGTTCGCCGGGCTGGGTGATGCGCCGGCGCAGCCACAGCAGCGCCGCGAACGCCGCCAGCTGGAAGGCGATCTCGTAGACGAACGACGGATGCATGGGCTGACCGGTCACACAGCCGGGGCAGTGCGGTATGGCGGCGGGCGCATGGATGCCCCACGGCAGCCCGGTGGGCCGCCCGGGTGCCTCGGTGAGGTGGCAGCCGATCCGCCCGATGGCCATGCCCAACGCCACCGCCGGGGCGAACAAGTCGCCCGTCTTCCCACGGAAGCCGCCGATCCGTTTGGCGAGCAGCACCCCCAGGTAGGCGCCCAACAGCCCGCCCAGGATGCTGCGGGAGCCGAACTGCCACGCCTGCATCAGGGTCGGGTTTTCCCGCAGGTCGAGGTGGCGGGCCCAGCCGGAGAGCCGCATCCCGACCGCGCCGCCGACCAGCGCACCGGTGACCGCGACCAGGGACTGTTCGGTCAGCGCGTCGCGGCGACGGGCTTCGGCGAAGAACACCGCCGTCGCCGCCAGCACCCCGAGGCCGACGAACGCGCCGTGCACGGGGAGGAGCAGCGGGCCGATCCGCCACTGCGGCATCACCCCGCCAGCGTATGCGGAGTGACCGGCAACACGGGCCGAACACGGCCGGCTGCGTAACGTCGGCCCAGGTCGTTGCGCGGGGCGTCACGCCGGGCGGTGCCGCGCAGTAGGCTGCCAACATGTCTGCACCACCCGCTGTGACAAGGTCCGCCGCCGCCATGCTGGGATCGGCCGCGCTCGGGATCGGCTACGCGTCGATCATCGAACGCAACGCGTTCGTGCTGCGGGAAGTGACGATGCCGGTGCTGACCCCGGGCTCGTCGCCGCTGCGGGTGCTGCACATCAGCGACATCCACATGCGCCCACAGCAGCGCTACAAGCAGGCCTGGTTGCGGGAGCTGGCGCGCTGGGAGCCCGACCTAGTGGTCAACACCGGCGATAACCTGGCCCACCCAAAGGCGGTGCCGGCGGTCGTTCAAACACTCGGTGAGCTGCTGTCGGTGCCCGGTGTCTTCGTGTTCGGCAGCAACGACTACTTCGGCCCGCGGCTAAAGAACCCGGTGAACTACCTGACCAAGCCCACGCACCGGACCCACGGGGAGCCGCTGCCCTGGCAGGACCTGCGGGCGGCGTTCTCCGAACGGGGCTGGCTCGACCTCACCCACAACCGGCGCGAGTTCGAGGTGGCGGGGCTGCGGGTCGCCGCGGCCGGGGTCGACGACCCGCACATCAACCGGGACCGCTACGACACCATCGCCGGCCCGGCCAGCCCGGCCGCCAACCTGCGGTTGGGGTTGACCCATTCGCCGGAGCCACGGGTGCTGGACCGGTTCGCCGCCGACGGCTACCAGTTGGTGATGGCCGGGCACACCCACGGCGGCCAGCTGTGCCTGCCGTTCTACGGTGCGCTGATCACCAACTCCGGTTTGGATCGCTCCCGCGCCAAGGGGGCGTCCCGGTGGGGGGCGAACATGGCTTTGCACGTGTCCGCCGGGATCGGCACCTCCCCGTTCGCGCCGCTGCGGTTCTGCTGCCGCCCGGAGGCCACCCTCCTGACGCTGGTGGCGGCGCCGACCGGCGGCCATGACTCGGCGACCACCCTCGATCGATCGCAGCCCACCGTTTCGGCGCGTTGACGCCGCAGACCCGGCTCGCCGCGCACGCGCGGCCACGCGACTGGACCGACAACGCGATCCGGTTGATCGAAGCCGACGCCCGGCGCAGCGCCGACACCCACCTGCTGCGCTACCCGCTGCCGTCGGCGTGGGGCGCCGAAGCCGATGTCGCGCTGTACCTGAAGGACGAGACCACCCACATCACCGGCAGCCTCAAACATCGGCTGGCCCGCTCGCTGTTCCTCTACGCGCTGTGCAACGGGTGGATCGGTGAGGGCACCACCGTGGTCGAGGCGTCGTCGGGTTCCACCGCGGTGTCCGAGGCGTACTTCGCGGCGCTGCTGGGGCTGCCGTTCATCGCGGTGATGCCGGCCTCCACCAGCGCCGCGAAGGTGGCGTTGATCGAGGCCCAAGGCGGCCAGTGCCATTTCGTGCACCAGTCCGGCGAGGTCTACGCCGAGGCTGAGCGGCTGGCCGCCGAGACCGGCGGGCATTACCTGGACCAGTTCACCAACGCCGAGCGGGCCACCGACTGGCGCGGCAACAACAACATCGCCGAGTCGATCTATGTGCAGATGCACGACGAGCGCCATCCGATCCCGGACTGGATCGTGGTCGGGGCGGGCACCGGCGGCACCAGCGCCACGATCGGCCGCTACATCCGCTACCGGCGGCACGCCACCCGGCTGTGCGTGGTGGACCCGGAGAACTCCGCGTTCTTCCCGGCCTACGCCGAACGCCGCTACGACCTGGTCACCGACGGGTCCTCGCGCATTGAGGGCATCGGCCGGCCGCGGGTGGAGCCGTCGTTTCTGCCCGATGTGGTGGATCGGATGGTGGCGGTGCCCGACGCGGCGTCGGTGGCCGCCGCCCGCCACGTCAGCGCGGTGCTGGGCCGCCGGGTCGGGGCGTCAACGGGCACCAATGTGTGGGGCGCGTTTGGGCTGCTCGCGGAGATGGTTGCCGCGGGCCGCCGCGGATCGGTGGTCACGCTGCTCGCCGACAGCGGCGACCGCTACGCCGACACCTACTTCTGCGACGACTGGGTGGCGCAGCAGGGGCTGGACATGGCCGCGCCGGCCGCGACACTCGCCGCGTTCGAGCGGTCCGCCGCCTGGGAGTGATCCTCGTCGGCCCGCTTTTCCGGGGAGGTCGCCGCCAGCCAGAGCGCGGCCAAACCGAAGAATCCGCCGTACACTGCGGCGCCCAAAGCCGTCATGATCCGCTCCTCTGCCCCGACAACAGCGTTATTAGCCAGTCTGCCCAACGCCGCTGGTCGATGCCTATATTCCACGCCGGAGTGTGGGCCATCAGTTGGGCGGTCAGGGATGTGACCTACGCCGCGTCCGCGCAGCGGGGCACCGCATTTGGTGGGTGGGCCCGCCGGTGCGATAGGCTGTCGAGGCTTCACGCGGGGTGTGGCGCAGCTTGGTAGCGTGCTTCGTTCGGGACGAAGAGGTCGTGGGTTCGAATCCCGCCACCCCGACACTTGTCATCACGGCCGGCTCTGACCGATCTGGTCAGGGCATCGGCTAAACCGGCGGCTCGTGCGGTTGGCCCGTGTCGTCCCTGGGGCTGTCCTGCGCGTGTGGGCCCGCACCGGGCTCGCCGAATTTCGGGTTGCCCTCCTCGTCGAGCCAGTCGTTGATCGCCGTGCCGGCGACGGTTCCGCCGGAACCGGGCATCACGACCGTCGGACGGTCGGTATAGGCCTGTTCGACCCGGCGGGCTTTGGCGTTGCCTTCCTCATCTGCCTGCGGCGACTCATACCTCGGCTGCTGCTGGTTCGCGTCCCCGGTTCGTTCGTCGTTTGCGCTCATCGTTTGTGTTCCTTCGTCCGTTCCCACCGGGGGGCGGGCCCCCGCGGGTGCTTGTTGTCGGATTACCCGTTGCGGGGGCGCACCCAAACGATCCACGAGAGGCGGGCTCCCGGCCGATACCCTTCGGCCATGCAGGTGTCGCGAGCCCTCGGCGATGTCGGCTGGTGGGTGTTCATCGTCGGCCTGTTGCTGGGGGAACCGTCGGCGGGCGCGCCGCTACCCCGCCGCTACGCCGACCCGGCACCGGGTGGGTTCTACATCGCAAACGCGGTGACGGCTGCGGCGTGGCTCGCGCTGGTAACCGTGGTCATCGCCGCGGTCGTCAACGCCGTGCTGTTGCGCCGGTGGTGGTTTGGCGTCGCGACGGCGGCTGCCCCCATCCTGGGCGCCGCCATCGTCCTTTTCGCCCTGCATGAGCGAGCCGGATCCGTCGGCGGCAGCCTGCAATTGGGCCCGCTCCCCGCTGCCCTGCTGGTCCTGGTGGGTATCGCGGTCCGCGAGGTGTGGAGCCGCGCCGTCGTCCCGTCGGTGGACACCCACGGGTGACCTACACGCCGAGCAGTAAACAGCCCGCCACGACCGATCCCACCGCGGCGGCGCCGTAACAGCACAGCGCGATCACCGGGTCGAAGCGGCCCAGCTTCAGCCCGTGCTCGACGGTGAACCGGAACCGGTGCGCCCAATGAAACAGGGCCAGCAGGAACACACCGAACAGCACCAGCTTGGTCAGCGGGTTACCCAGCACCGCGAACAGATGGGCATAATCCGGCGCGTCGAGCCAGCCGAGCGGAAACGCCACCCCGAACAGCACCACCAGGATGGGCAGCACCAGGGCGGCCGCCATGCCGCCGCCGCTGAACAGCAGCCACACGAAGGGTTCCAGCGAGCGTCGCTGGCGCGGGGGCGCGCTCATGACAGCACCAGCCAGGCCACGAACACCGAGATCGCCAGCCACGCCGCGTAGTGCCCGGCAAGCACCGCCCGGGCCGGGACCCGGCGCCCCCGCAGGTGCAGCACCATGGCCCGTGGCGCCAACCCAAACCAGGTCACCGCGTGCAGCAGCACGAACGCCAGCGTCACGACGTTCAGCGCAACCACACCCGGCTGGGCGCTGAAGTCCAGGAAGCGCCGGTAGGCCTCCGGGCCGGCACCGATCGCGTGCACCAACGCCAGCAGGAACACCACGAACCAGGCCACGAAGACGCTGCTGATTTCGCGCAGCATGAACAGCAGATACGAGCGCCGCCCGGCCCACCAAAACCGGGGCACCGGCTGGCGATACGGGCGCGCCGCGGTGGTCATCGTGCGCCCCGGGGTAACAGCAGCTGTTTGACCGAGTGGGTTGCCGCGGCCAGCTTGTAGCGTTGGATAGCGCCGGCCGGGTCGACCCCCTTCGGGCAGGCCGTGGAGCATTCGCCCACATAGGTGCACGCCCAGGCACCGTCGGCCGCGGCCAGGACGTCGCGCCGGTCGGCGGCGCCATCGTCGCGCGAATCCAGGTTGTAGCGTTGCCCCAGCGCGATCGCCGCGGGGCCCAGGAAGTCCGGATCCAGCGCGTACACCGGGCAGGCCGCGTAGCACAGCATGCAGTTGATGCACATGCTGAACTGCTTGAACTCGTCCAATTCGGCGGGGGTCTGGCGGTATTCACCGTCCTCGATGGGCTGCTCGTCGCCGCGGATGATCCACGGCTTGACGGTGGGCAGTTTGGCCATGAAGTCGCTGATATCGACGACCAGGTCGCGGATCACCGGGAAGTTGCGCAGCGGCTCCACCCGCACCGGGCCGGGCAGGTAGTCGACCAAAAACGTCGCGCAGCCCAGTTTGGGGTCCCCGTTGACGGTCATCCCGCAGCTGCCGCAGATGCCCATCCGGCACGACCACCGGAAACTCAGCGTCCCGTCCAGCTGATCCTTGATGTAGTTCAGGCCGTCCAGGATCGCCCATTGGCGATCGAACGGCACCTCGTAGGTCTGCACCGTGGGCACGGATTCGATCTCGGGTCGATACCGCAACACTTCCATGGCGATTCGGTCTGCCATCACTACCTCCCATACACCCGTTCCCCCGGAGGCCAGCGCGTGATCGTGACCGGAAGGTAGTCGACCCGCGCCGTCCCGTCGGGTTCGCGATGAACCAAGGTGTGTGCCAAGAATCGTTCGTCGTCGCGACGCGTGAAATCGGTGCGCTGGTGGGCGCCCCGGGATTCTTCTCGCTGCAACGCGGATTCGATGATCGTCTGGGCGATGTCGAGCATGCCCGCCAATTCGAGCAGCGCGGTCAGCTCGGTGTTGAAGGTGCGGCTGTGGTCGTCGATGCCGGCGTTGGCGAATCGCTCTTGTAACACCCGGATCTGGTCGGCGGCCTTGGTCAGGGCCGGCCCGTCGCGATAGATCCCGGCGGCGGTTTCCATGATGGTCTGCATCTCGGAGCGGATGTCGGCGATGCGTTCACGTCCCTCGGCGCGGCGGGCGAGTTCACGTTGCAGCCGCTGCTCCTCGACACCGGCCTGCGTCTGCACCGTCGGCGAGGCGGCACCGACCGTCGTCGCGTACTGCGCGGCGGCGCAGCCCGCGCGGGCGCCGAAGACCAGGCACTCTGGCAGCGAGTTCGATCCCAGCCGGTTGGCGCCGTTGATGCTGACGCAGGCGGTTTCGCCAGCCGCAAAAAGACCGGGAAGCGGTGTGGCGCCGTCGATATCGGTATGGACACCGCCCATCATGTAGTGCACCACCGGCCGGACCGGGATCAGTTCGGTGACCGGGTCGATGTGCTGGTAGTCGCGGCACAGTTCCCGCACAAACGGCAACTTGGCGTCGATCAGCTCGGCACCCAGGTGCCGCAGGTCGAGGTAGACGACATGGCCGTACGGGGTCTCGACCGTGCGCCCCTTCTCCTGCTCGTGCACGAAGGCCTGCGACAACCGGTCCCGCGGCCCCAGTTCCATGCTGCGCAGCTTTGGTTCGGGGGTGGGGGTGCCGAGATCGTAATCCTGCAGGTAGCGGTAGCCGTCCTTGTTGAGCAGCCAACCGCCTTCCGCGCGTGCGGCTTCGGTGACCAAGATGCCGGTGAACGGCAGCCCGGTGGGGTGGTACTGGACGAACTCCATGTCCTTCAGCGGTGCGCCGGCCCGAAACGCCAGCGCCATGCCGTCGCCGGTGCTGATGTTGGCGTTGGTGGTGAACGGAAATACCCGCCCGCATCCGCCGGTAGCGACGATCACCGCGTCCGCCAGGATGGTTTCGACGCGTCCGGTGGCCAACTCGACGGCGACCACCCCACCGACCCGTCCGTCGTCGACGAGCAGCGTGGTGGCGAACCACTCGTCGTAGCGCACGATGTCCGGGTAGGCCAGGATCCGCTGAAACAGCGTGTGCAGCATGTGAAACCCGGTCTTGTCGGCGGCGAACCAGGTGCGTTTCTTCTTCATTCCGCCGAACGCACGAACCGCGATGCGTCCGTCCGGTTTACGGCTCCAGGGGCAGCCCCAGTGCTCCAGCTGCAGCAATTCGCGGGGCGCCTCGGCCACGAAAGCTTCGACCGCGTCTTGGTCGCACAGCCAGTCGCTGCCGGAAACCGTGTCGTAGGCGTGTTCGTCGAGGCTGTCATCCGCACCGGCGACCGCGGCCGCACCGCCCTCCGCCGAGACGGTGTGGCTGCGCATCGGATAGACCTTGGAAACGACCGCAATGCGCAGGCGCGGGTTGGTTTCGGCGATGGCGATGGCGGCGCGTAGGCCGGCGGCTCCGCCGCCGACCACCACGATGTTGTGCGACGCGGTCATTGCCGCGTCTCACGCCTCGTGGTCACCGCTGTGCTCGTCGCGTAACACTTTTCCGTCGTGGCGAATGGTGCGTAACCGCACGGATCCGTCGTGATAGACGTGGCGGATCTCGCGGCAGCCGCAAGAAAACCTGAGGTCGTCGTAGGCGAGGCCTTCGTCGTCACCTTCGATGTGGTGATCACCCTCGGCCATGTGCCCGCACGGCGCCTTCTGTTTGGGAAAGTGGGTTGTGGTGGCAACCATCATCCCGCCCCCTAAGATCTTGAAAGTGACTTAGGTCACATTCAGGGTAGGCTTTGCGGGACGGCGCGTCCAGCGTCCCGGACGATCCCGCGGTTCAGCGGCGCGGGTCGCCGTTGCGGGTTTGCGTCGACGCCCCGCCGAGCTGGCGGGCGGTGTTGACCAGGCCGACCATGCTGAACGCCTGCGGGATGTTGCCCACCTGTCGGCGTGCGACGGTGTCGTATTCCTCGCTGAGCAACCCGACGTCGTTGCGCAGCCCCAGCAGCCGCTCGAACAGGGTGCGGGCCTCGTCGCGGCGACCGATCCCGTGCAGCGCGTCGGCCAGCCAGAACGTGCACACCAAGAATGCGCCCTCGGTGCCGGGCAGGCCGTCGACGGAGCCCTCCGGGTCGGCGCCGTAGCGCATCAGGAAGCCGTCGTTGGCCAACTCGTTTTGCACGGCGTCGACGGTGCCGGCCACCCGCGGGTCGTCCCACGGCAAGAAGCCGACCCGGGGGATCAACAACAGGGCGGCATCCAGGCCGGTCGATCCGTAGAACTGGGTAAAGGTGTTGCGCTCGGCGTCATACCCGTGCTGGCAGACGTCGGCGTGGATGCGGTCGGCCAGCGCGCGCCACCGGTCCAGCGGACCGTCCAGACCCTGAGTTTCCACCGTGTGCACGGCACGGTCGATCCCCGCCCACGCCATCACCTTCGAATGCACGAAATGTCTTCTGGGGCCGCGGACTTCCCACAGCGAGGAGTCCGGCTGATCCCAATTGCCTTCCAGGAAGTCCAGCAACGCCCGCTGGATATCCCAAGCGGTTTCCACCGCCTCCATACCGGTTTCGCGCGCCAGGTGCAGGCCGTCGAGCACCTCGCCCCACACGTCGAGCTGGAACTGGCCGGCCGCATCATTGCCGATCCGCACCGGCGCCGAGCCCTCATACCCGGACAGCCAGTCCAGGGTCAGTTCGGGCAGCCGCCGGGTGCCGTCCAGGCCGTACATGATCTGCAGCTTCGCCGGATCGCCGGCGACCGCCCGGACCAGCCAGTCCCGCCACGCCTTGGCCTCGTCGATGTAGCCGGTGCCCAGCAGCGCCTGCAGGGTGAAGGTGGCGTCCCGCAGCCAGCAGTACCGGTAGTCCCAATTACGCACTCCGCCAATGGCTTCGGGAAGCGATGTGGTCGCGGCGGCAAGGATGCCGCCGGTCGGGGCGTAGGTGAGCGCCTTGAGCGTGATCAGGGCGCGGCGCACCGCGTCGGCCCACGGGCCGCGGTAGCTGCACCGGTCGATCCAGTTGCGCCAAAACGCCTCGGTCTTGGCCAGCGCGCGTTCGGCCTCCGAGCGCACCGCGTCGGGCAGGCGATGCGATTCGACGTGGTTGAGCACGAACGGCACCCGCTCGCCGGCGGCCACCTCGAACTCCGCGACGGTGGACAGGTGCTCGCCACGCACCTTGACCGGGGTGCTCAGGCACAGGGTGTCCGGCCCGGCGACCGCGACCAGGCCGTAGTCACTGCGCCGAATCCAGGGCACCACGTGGCCGTAGTCGAATCGGATCACCAAATCCATCCGCATCGACACCCGCCCGGACAGCCCCTCGACGATCCGGACCAGGTCGGCGGCGTGCCCGCGGGGCGACATGAAATCGGTGACCCGCACCGAACCGGAGTCGGTGTCCCATTCGGTGTCCACGATCAGCGTGTCGCCGCGGTAGCTGCGCCGGGTGGCCGGGCCACCGTCGGCCGGGGCGATACGCCAGTAGCCGGCGGACTCGTCGTGAAGCAGCGCCGCAAAACAGGCCGGCGAATCGAACCGGGGCAGGCACAGCCAGTCGATGCTGCCGTCGCGGCCGAGCAGCGCGGCGGTGTGCAGGTCCCCGAGGAGCGCGTAGTCCTCGATCCGCGCGGTCAAAGGCGACCCTTGACCGCGGCGGCCAGCCGGGCGCCGTCGACCTTGCCCGCCGCGATCGCGGTGGCCGCTTTCATCACCAGCCCCATCTGTTTCATGCCGGGTCGCTCGCCGAGTTGTTCGGCGACCTGGGCCAGCGCGGTGTCGACGACATCGGCCACCTCGCCGTCGGACAGCGGCGGCGGGAGGTACTCGTCGATGATGCGCGCCTCGGCGTGCTCCTCGGCGGCCAGCTCACCGCGGCCGTTTTGGGTGTAGATC
>NZ_MLQM01000195.1:0-9990 GCF_001854525.1 Mycobacterium talmoniae | reverse complement strand
CCACCCCCCCGCCCCCCGCGCCCCCCGCCCGACACGACCCCGCGCCCCCCGCCCCCCCGGCCGTCGTCGCCGGCCACCACCGCGTTCTCGTGCACCCCGGGGTGTTGCTGCAGTGCGGCTTCCACCTCCCCCGGCTCGATCCGCACCCCGCGGATCTTCACCTGGTCGTCGACGCGACCCAGGTACTCGATCTCGCCGTCGGGCAGGTAGCGCGCCAGGTCGCCGGTGCGGTACATCAGCCGGCCGGGCTCATCGGTGAACGGGTCGGCGAGGAAGCTGGCGGCGGTCGCGTGGGGCCGGTTGAGGTAGCCGCGGCCCACCCCGGCACCGCCGATGAACAGCTCGGCGGGCACGCCCACCGGCACCGGCTGCAGGTGCGCGTCGAGCAGATACACGCGAGTGTTGGCGATCGGCCGCCCGATCGGGATGATCGGGCCGGGTGCGCCGCGCCGGCAGTGAAAACCGGTGACGGTGATCGCGGCCTCGGCGGGGCCGTACTCGTTGCGCAGTTCGGCGTCCAGGGCGGCCAGGAACTGCTGCGCGAGCTCGTAGCTCAGCACCTCGCCGCCGCACCACACCCGGCGCAGCGTCACGCAGCGCGCCGCGGCCGGTTCGGCCAAAAACGCCCGCAGCATCGACGGCACGAAATGCGCGGTGGTGACCGATTGCTCGATCACGGTCCGGACCAAATAGCCGGTGTCCTTGTGCCCCTCGGGTTTTGCGATGATCAGCCGGGCGCCGACGGTCAACGGCCAGAAGATCTCGCCGATCGCGGCATCGAACGTGATCGGCGTCTGGTGCAGCACCCGGTCCTCGGGGGTGAGCCGGTAGCTGGCTTGCATCCAGGCCAGCAGGTTGCGGATCGCGCCGTGGGTGTTCAGCGCGCCCTTGGGCACGCCGGTGGAACCGGAGGTGTGCACGACGTAGGCGAGGTGGGCCGCCGTGGTCGCCGAGACCACCGGCGGCTCGCCGTCGGCCGCGGGCGCCTCGGGTCCATCCAGGCAGAGCCGGTGACCGCGGAACGTCGGAACCAGATCCAGATGGCGGTGGTGGGTGACGCAGGCCGGCGCATCGGCGGCATTGCCCAGGATGGCCGCGATGCGGTTGGCGGGTTGCGCCGGGTCCAGCGGCATGAACGCGCCCCCGGCTTTCAGCACCCCCAGCAGCGCGACGATCAGGTCGGCCGAGCGGTCCAGCAGGACCGGAACGATGCTGTCCGGTCCCACCCCGACGCCCTGCAGCCGACGCGCCAGCGCGTCGGCGTGGGCGTCGAGTTCGGCGTAGGTCAGCGTCTGGTCGTCGAACGACACGGCGACGGCCATCGGGCTGCGCCGTGCGGCCGCCGCCACCATCTCGTGCAGGCAGTCGGGGGCGTCGTAGCAGACCCGGGTGTCGTTCCACGCCGCCTGTTGGCGGCGCTCGGCGTCGGTGAGCAGCGGCAGCTGGGAGACCCGCCGGCCGGGCTCGGCGGCGACACCGCCGAGCAGCGTGGTGAAGTGGCCGGCCATCCGCGCGATCGTCGCGTCATCGAAAAGGTCGGTGTTGTACTGCAGCACACAGGTGAACTCCCCGCCGGCGTCGGCCACCTGCAGGGTCAGGTCGAAGGCCGCACCGCCCTGACCGACGTGGATGGTGTCCAGCTCGAACCCCGCCCCACCCGGGGCGGCGCCGTCGGCGAATCGGCGCGGCTGCTCCCAGGCGAACGACGCCTGAAACAGCGGGGTCTGGCTCAGGTCGCGGGACGGCCGGAGCCGCTCCACGAGCAGCGGGAACGGATAATCTTGGTGCGCAAGCGCACCCAGCACCGTCTCCTTGACGGCGCCCAGCAACGCCGCGAACGTCGGGTCGCCGCGCAGGTCGGCGCGCAGCACGACCGGGTTGGTCACGTAGCCGACCAGACCCTCCATTTCGACGCGGTCCCGGCACGCGAACGGTGAACCGATCAGGACGTCGTCGTGGCCGGTGTAGCGATGCAGCAAGGTGGCGTAGGCGGCCAGCAAGGTCATGTACGGGGTCGCGCCGACACCGCGTGCGACCTCCCGGAGCCCGGCCGCCAGGTCGGCGGGCAGGGTGAACCGGTGCACGGCACCGCGGTAGGTCTGGGTCGCCGGGCGGGGCCGGTCGGTGGCGAGCCCGAGGTTGGGCAGGTCACCGGCCAACTGGTCCCGCCAGTACTGCCACAGGCGTTCCCCCTCCGGCCCGGACAGCATCTGCTGCTGGCGGTCCACGTAGTCGACGTAGCGGTCCGGGCACGCGGGCGGCGCCGGCGCGCCGTGTTCGGCGGCGTACAGCTTGCCGAGTTCATCGAGGAGGACGTCGATCGACCAGAAGTCGACGGCGATGTGGTGCACGGCCAGCACCAGCACGTGGTCGCGGGGCGCCCGCCGCAGCAGGGTCAACCGGAATACCGGCCCGGTTTCCAGGTCGAAGGGACGATTGGTCTCGCGACGGATCCAGTCGCCGACGTCCTCGGCGTCCACGTCATACCGGGCGAGGCGCACCGGCCAGCGGGGCTGGACGCGTTGCACCGGCTGGCCGTCGCGAACCCCGTAGGTGGTGCGCAGGATCGCGTGCCGGTCGACCAGCGCCTGGGCGGCGCGGTCCAGCGCCGGCACGTCCAGGTCGCCGCCGATGGCCCCGGCGTAGGTGATGGTGTAGGCGGGGCTGCCGGGGGCGAGTTGGTACAGAAACCATTGCGCGCGCTGCCCGTAGGACATCGGGTGCACCGACGCCGACAGCTCGGCCTGTTCTTTGAGCAGCCGGGCTAACAGCGCCCGCTTCTCCTCGGCGGACAGGCCGGCAATGTCAATGGCGCTATCGGTCATGGTGGCCCTCCTTGGCGGCTAGCACCTCACGCAGCAACTCGTCCACGTCGTCGTCGGACACCTCGGGCACCTGGGTCAGCAGGTCCACCCATCGGCCCCCGTCGGCACCGTCCACCGGCGCCCCGTTGCGGTGCCCGTTGCCGGCCGCGGGTTCGGGTGTCGGCGCGGGCGCGCCGAGGTGCTGGTCGGCAAGCCACTCGGCGAGACCGGCGACGCTGGGTCCGTCCAGCAGTTTCACCACCGGCAACGCGATGCCCAGGTCGAGTTCGACCTTGCGGCGCAGCTCCATCGCGGTGAGCGAGTCGAGCCCCAGCTGGTTGAGGGGCAGCGCAATGTCCAGCCGCGGCGCTGCCAGGCCGAGTTTGGCGGCCACTTGATCACGCAGGTACGGCTCCAGTAGCCGTTGGCGCTCCGGCCGGTCGGCGCCGCGCAGCGCGTCGGTGAGGCGGCGGTCCGGGCCGGCGGTCGGCTCGGGTGCGGCGAGCAAGTCGGCGAGCAGCGGCAGGTCGGCACCCGCGCGTCCCTGCGCCCAATCCATCCGCAGCACAGCGACTTGGGTGGCCGACGTCGCCAGCAGATGCGACAGTGTCCGGGCTCCGTCGGCTGGTGCCATGGCCGCGAAACCGTGGCCGGTGAGGTGACGCCGCTGTTCGGTCCCGGCGGCCATCCCGACCTGGGCCCACGGCCCCCAATTGATGCTCAACGCCGGCCGGCCCGCCGCGCGCCGCTGCCACGCCAACGCGTCCAGGAACGCGTTGGCCGCCGCGTAGTGCGCCTGTCCGGGCGAACCGAGCACCGACGCCGCCGAGGAGAACAACACGAAGAAGTCCAGCTCGGCGTCGCGGGTCAGCGCATGCAGATTCCAGGCGCCCTCGACCTTGGGCGCCATCACCGCGGCCAGCCGTCGCGCATCGAGGCGCTGCAGGATGCCGTCGTCGAGAACCCCGGCGGCGTGCACGATCCCGCGCAGCGGCGGCAGGGAGGCGCGGATCGAGGCCAGGACGGCGGCCAGCTGGTCCGCGCGGGCGACGTCGCCGTGGGCGACCACCACCTCGACGCCCTTGGCCCACAACGCCTGCAGGGTTTCCGCCGCGGACGGCGCACCGGAGCCACGCCCCATTAGGACCAGGTGCTGGGCGCCCTGCTCAGCCAACCAGCCGGCGACGACCTGGCCGATCCCGCCCAGCCCGCCGGTGATCAGATAGGTGGCGTCGGCGCGGATCTCGACGGGCCGCTCGGCGGGTCCGACGGTGCGGCAGCGGGCCAGCCTGGCGACGTAGCGTTCACCGCCGCGCAGCGCCACATCGGTTTCGGGGTGATCGGCACACAACTCCGCGACCAGCGCGCCCAGCTCCGCCGGGTCGCCACCCGACGACAGGTCGACGCGGGCGCACCGCAGCTCCGGATGCTCGTGGTGGATGCTGCGGCCCATCCCCCACAGCGGCGCCTGGGCGATCGAAACGCCCGCACCGTCGGTGCCCACCGGCTGGGCGCCGCGCGTCACCAGCCACAGCCGCGGCGTGTCGGTCCGGCCGGACGCGGTCAGCGCCTGCACGAGATGCAGCACGCTGGCCACGCCCAGTCCCCGTGCGGCGTCCAGCGACTCGGTGGACGTGTCCTCCGGCGCCGCACAGCGCAAGCCCCACAGGTGCAGCACACCGCGGCACGGCTGGGCGTCGTCGCACGCGTCCCGCAGCAGCCGCCGGAAGTGGTCGGGCTGCGCCGGATCGACGCGGTACCGGGCGGGTTCCAGGCGCACGTACTCGACGCCCGGCTCGACCAACACGCAGCTGTGCGAACGCTGTTCGAGCAGTCGCTGCAGCGCGCCGGAGGTGGTGGTGCCGTCGGTGAAGATCAGCCAGCGTCCCGCGCTCGCCGCATCCGTGCCGGGCGCGGTGCGGGGTTCGGGTCGCCAGCGCAGTTGGTAGAGCGTGTCCTCAAGCTCCGCGGACCGGGGGTCGCGAATCCGCTGCAGCCGCAGCCCACGGACCGTCACGGCCACCTGACCGTCCTCGTCGAGCAGCACGGCGTCGCCGGCAACGGTGTCGGCCGCGGCCGGTTCGTCGCACGCCGGGGTCGTCGGCCGCCCGGCGCCCGGGTCTGCGCCCTCGGGGAGGTCGATCCAGTGTCGGGTGTGCTGCCAGGGGGTGGTGGGCAGCATCGGGTGCGGTTCGGCGGGATGCGGCATGGCCGGCAGCTGGGCGCTGTTGAGGTTGGTGTGGAAGCTGACCGTGTCGTCGCCGTAGCGCCACAGCGTGCCGAGGCTGCGGGTCTCCCCCAGGGTGTCGGTGATGGCGCGGGTCAGCATCGGGTGCGGGCTGATTTCGATGAAGGTGGCGTGGTTTTGCCCGGCGGCACTGAGGGCCTGGTGCAGCCGCACCGGCCGGCGCACGTTGTCCACCCAGTAGTCGGCGTCGAAGGCGGGGGTGCCGGCGTCGATGACCGTGGAGATCACCGGGATGCTCGGCGGGCGGGGCGTCAGATCCGCTAGGGCGGACCGTAATTCGGGCAGGATCGGATCCATGAACGCGGTGTGCGAGGCCACCTCCATGTTGACCCGCCAGGCGAACTGGTCGCGGCGTTGCACCGCGCTGATCACCGCGTCGACCTGGGCGGGGGGCCCGGCGATCACGGATTGGTGCGGCGCGGAATACCCCGCCACGCTCACCCCGTGGTAGTCGGCGATCAGCGCCGCGGTGGCCTCGGCGTCCAGTTGCAGCAGCGCCACCGCGCCCTGACCGGCCAGCCGCGACATCAGCCGGGATCGGGTCGCGATCACCCGCAGCCCGTCGGCCACGCTGAGCGCGCCGGCCACCACCGCCGCGCTCACTTCACCCATCGAATGCCCCAGCACCGCATCCGGATTCACCCCATAGCAGCGCCACAGCTCGGTCAGCGCCAGCTGCAAGCCCATGATCACCGGCTGCACCCGGGCGTCGCCGGTGACCGGTTCGCCGTCGGTGAGCACTTGTTGCAGCGAGAAACCGACGTGCTCGACGAACACCGGTTCCACCGCGGCGACGGCGGCGGCGAAGGCCGGCTCCTCGACCAGCAGCCGCTGGCCCATCCCGGCCCACTGCGAGCCCTGACCGGAATACACAAACACCGTGCCCGGCCCGGTGGGCCCGGTCTGGACGCCCACCACTCCCGGCGCGGAATGCCCGGTGGCCAACGCCTGCAGCCCGGTCACCGCCTGGTCGCGGTCGCGGGCGCACACCGTGGCGAAGCGGGGGTACCGGGCCCGGTGATGGTTGAGGGTGTGGGCCACGTCGGCCAACCCGACCGCGGCGCCGGCGCCGGTCATCCAGTCGGCCAGCTCCGCGGCCAGCGACGCGATCCGCTGCGGGGTCTTACCCGAGACCACCAACGTGCTCACCGCCGGCTCCGGTTCCCGCACCACCGGGTCCCGGTCCGGCGCCTGCTCCACCACCACATGGGCGTTGGTGCCACTGACCCCGAACGAGGACACCCCCGCCCGGCGCGGCCGGTTCACCGGCGGCCAGTCCATCGGCTCGGCGGCGATGGTGAACCGCGCGGCGGCCTCGCCCGCGTGCGGGGTCAACGTCGCAAAGTTCAGATGCCGCGGGATGTAGCCGTGGTTGACGCTGAGCACGGTTTTGATGAAACCGGCGACGCCCGCCGCGGATTCGAGATGCCCCAGGTTGGTCTTCACCGAGCCCAGCACCAACGGTGCGGTATCCGGGCGCTCGCCGAACACCTGACTCAATGCGTCCAGTTCGATCGGATCACCCAACGCGGTGCCGGTGCCGTGGGCTTCGACGTAATCGATGTCGGCGGGTGTCAGCCGTGCGGCGGCCAGCGCCTGGCGCAGCAACGCCTGCTGGGCCGGCCCATTCGGCACCGTCTGCCCGCTGCTGGCGCCGTCCTGGTTGACCGCCGAACCGCGCACCAGCGCCCACACCGGGTCCCCGTCGCGCAGCGCGTCGGTCAGCCGTTTAAGGACCACCACCCCGCACCCCTCGCTGCGCACGTATCCGTCGGCGCCGGCGTCAAACGTCTTGCAGCGGCCGTCGGGGGCCAGCATGCCCCACCGCGAACACGCGATGCTGTTCTCCGGGCTGAGCATCAGGTTGGTTCCCGCGGCCAGGGCGGTGTCGCTTTCCCGCCGGCGCAGGCTCTGGCAGGCCAGATGCACGGCCACCAGCGACGACGAACAGGCGGTGTCGATCACCAGCGCCGGTCCGCGCGCCCCCAGGAAATACGCCAATCGCCCGGCGGCGAAGTTCGCCGCGTTGCCGAACGGGACGTAGGGGTCGATGTCTTCCCGCCGCAGCTTCCCGGCGAAGGTCAGCGAATAGTCGTTGGTGGTGAGTCCGATAAACACCGAGGTTTGGGTGCCGCGGATGTGCTGCGGCGTGAGGCCGGCGTTTTCCAATGCCTCCCAGGCGACTTCGAGCAGCAGCCGCTGTTGGGGATCCATCGCGGCCGCCTCGCGCGGGGCGATCCCGAAGAACTCCGCATCGAATTCCTCCGGCTGCCAGCCGGTCAAAAAGCCGCCCTCCCGGGTGCAGATGGTGCCCGGCACACTGTGGTCGTCGCTGTACAGCGCGTCGGCGTCCCAGCGTTGCGGCGGCACCCGCACGATGCCGCTGCGCCCCTCGACCAATAGCTGCCAGAACTGCTCGGGGTCATCGGCCCCGCCCGGGAATCGGCAGCCCATCCCCACCACCGCAATCGGTTCGGTATCGGCCTGTTCGGCGATCTGCAGGCGCGCAGTGAGTTCGTCGATCTTGTGCAGCGCCTCGGTGATGACGGCCCGGCGGTCCGGTGTGGTGGTGGCCATCGCGCTCATGCCACCCTTTCGGATAGTTGTTGCAACAGTTCGTCCTCGGTGAGTTCGTCGTAGCCGTTGGCGGTGGGCTGCGCGGCGCCGTCACCGAATTCGGGCAGGACGGTGGCCAGGTGGTCGGTGAGCGCCTCAACGCTGGGATAGTCGAACACCACCGACGCGGGCAGCGCGACGCCGAGGACATCGGCCAGGGCACGCTGCAGGGTGACGCTCATCAGGGAATCCATCCCGGATTGGAAGAAGCCGGCCGACCGATCGAGCAGCTGCGCCGAGGCCAACCCCATCGCCGCCACGACCTGCGCAACCACCTGCTCGGTCAGCAGCGCCCGGCGCTGGTCCGGTTCGCTGTCGCGCAGCGCCTGACGGAATACGGTGCCGGCGGTGTCGCTTTCGGTGTCGTCGGTGTCGCCTGCGGGTTGCAGATCGTCGATGATGTGCAGCGGGGTTCGGGTGCGGTAGGCGTCGGCGAGCCGGGCCCAGTCCGCGGCGGCGATGGTGGATCGGGTCGGGGCGTGCGGGCCGATGGCGGTGCGCAGCACTTGGATGGCCACCTCGTCGGGCATCGGTTGCAGTCCCGATTCCTGGGTCACGTGGCGGTGCTGGTCGCTTTGGCTGTCGGCCAGCGACTGCCACCACCCCCAGTTGATGGCGGTGGCCGGCAGCCCGGCGGCCCGCCGGGCGTAGGCGAAGCTGTCCAGGTAGGTGGTGGTGGCCGCATAGTGGCCGAGCCACCGCGAGCCCAGCACCCCGGAGATCGAGGTGAACATCACGAAGTGGCGGATCGGGTGGGGCAGGGAGAGTTTGTGCAGCAGGCAGACCGCGTCGAGTTTGGGCGCGAACATGGCCGCCACGTCGTCGTCGGCCATCTCCCCCAGCGTTACTGGCCCACCGCCGTAGGCGACCAGATAGACGCCGCCCAGCGGGGGCAGGTCGGCGCCGAAGCGATCGAACAGCGCGGTCATCGCGGCGGCGTCGGCGGCGTCGGCGGCCACCGTCAGCAGGGTGGTGTCTTTCTCGGCCAGCCGTTGGGTCATCTCGTCGAGCCGCGAACCGGGGTGGCGCGCCACCGCGACGATGGTGCCGGCGCCCATGTCGGCGAGGTGCTCGATCAGCTGGGGCCCCAGGTGGCCGGTGGCCCCGATGACCAGCTGGCAGCCATGCTGATCGTGTTCGGCGGGTGTCGACGGCGGTACCCGCGGCTGCAGGCGCGGGACGTGGCGGGTGCCCGCCCGGTAGACGATCTGGTCTTCGTCGTCGCCGTCGTGCGCCTCGGCCAGCAGGTAGCCGGCCGCCAGCGATGCCGGCACCGACTCGTCGACATCGATGACGCCGCCCCAGATCTCGGGGTGTTCGAGGGCCAGGGTGCGGCCCAAACCCCACAGCACCGCGTGGGCGGGATTGGCGCGGTCACCGGTGTCGAGGGGTTGGGCGTTGCGGGTCAGCAGCCACAACCGCGCGCCCGAGTCGGCCATGGCGCCGACCAGCCGTCGGGCGGTGTTGAACAGCCGATAGCCCGGTTCGGCGTCCCAGCCGGCCCAGGACACCTCGGGCGCGTACAGCACCTGGCCGGCGTCGTGCAGGGCGGCCGCCAGCTGGGCACCCGCAGTGTCGTCGGCCAACACCGCGCAGCGGTCGTTTCCCACCGCGCGGGCGATCTCGGCGCCGATGTCGGGGTCCCCGAGCACCAGCCACGACCCGCCGGCGGCGTGCTGTGCGGCGGGCAGCTCACGGGCGGGCCAGGTCAATTCGCTGTACCAGTGCGCCGGGATCACGCCGCCGGCAGCAGCAGCCCGCCCTGGCTCGCCCCGACCCCTCGACGGCGCGATATTGATCCAGTGGCGGGTGTGCTGCCAGGGGGTGCTGGGCAGCACCGGATGGGGCTCGGACGGATGCGGGGTGTCCGGCGGGTAGGCGGCGTGGGTGGCATTGAGGTTGGTGTGAAACGTCACCGTGTCGTCGGTGTCGCGGTACAGCGTGCCCACCGCGTGATGATGGGTCTCGCCGAGGGTTTCGCTAATCGCATGGGTCAGCATCGGATGAGCACTGATCTCGACGAAGGTGCTGTGGTCTTGCGCCGCGACGCTGATGGCCTGGCTAAGTCGAACCGGTTGGCGCACGTTGGCCACCCAATAGTCGGCATCGAACACCGGGGTCGTGGCGGGATCGGTGACCGTGGAGATCACCGGCGTGACGGGCGTCGTGGGTGTCAAACCCGCTAGCGCACCGCGCAACTCGGGCAGGATGGGATCCATCAACGCCGAATGGGACGCGACTTCCATGTTGACCCGGCGGGCAAACCGGCCCTGTTGGGTCACTGCGGCGAGGACCGCATCGATTTGATCGGGAGGCCCGGCG
>NZ_MLQM01000194.1:0-10198 GCF_001854525.1 Mycobacterium talmoniae | reverse complement strand
GCCTGGGCGGGCGGGGTGGCGCGCCGCGGTTTGCGGGCCGGTTTGGCCGGCTGCGGACGGGACCGCAGCCGGTCGCGCAGCGCCTCCAGCGGGCTGGGCGCATACGGTTCGGGCAGCGGCAGCCGCAGCAGCCGGTTCATCCGGTCGTCGCGGCCGGCCCGCAGCGCGGCCACCGCCTCGGGTTCGTGCCGGGCCGCGTTGGCCATCACGCCGATCATCAGAAGCGTTGTGGCCGTGGAGGTTCCCCCGGCGGAGATGAGCGGCAACTGGATACCGGTGACCGGCAGCAGCCCGATCACATAGCCGACGTTGATGAACACCTGACCGATCACCCACATGGTGATGGTGGCGGTCAGCAGCCGCAAAAACGGGTCGGCCGAGCGCCGGGCGATGCGCATCCCGGTGTAGGCGAACAACCCGAACAGCGCCAACAACCCGAACGCGCCGACGAAGCCGAGCTCCTCGCCGATGATCGCGAAGATGAAGTCGTTGTGGGCGTTGGGCAGATAGTTCCACTTCGCGGTGCCCTGGCCCAGGCCGTCGCCGAAGATGCCGCCGTTGGCCAGCGCGTACCGCGCCTGCTTGGCCTGGTAGCCCGACCCCTGCGAGTCGGCGGCCGGATCCAGCCAGGACCGCACCCGGTCGGAGCGGTACCCCTCGGAGACCGCCAGGATCGCCGCGGCGACGATGACGGCCAGCAGCGAGCTGCAGAACACCCGCAGCGGCAGCCCGGCGTACCACAGCAGCGCCAACAAGATGATCCCGAGCGACACCGTCTGGCCCAGGTCGGGCTCGGCCACGATCAGCGCCAACGCGATGACGGCGGCCGGCACCAGCGGCACCAGCATCTCGCGCAGCGTGGCCCGCTCCATGCGCCGGGCGGCCAGCAGGTGCGCGCCCCAGATGACGAACGCGATCTTGGTCAGCTCGGAGGGCTGCATCGAGAAGCCGTGGATGACGAACCATCCGCTGGAGCCGTTGGAGATGGTGCCGATGCCGGGGACCAGCACCAGCACCAGCAACACGATGGTGAACGCGAACCCGGAGAACGCGACGCGGCGCATGAACCGCACCGGCATCCGCAGCGCCGCATAGCAGGCGATCAGCCCGATCACCGTCCACATCAACTGCTTGCCGAAGATCAGCCACGCCGACCCGTCGGCGTCATAGGAATGCACCCCCGAAGCCGACAGCACCATGATCAGCCCCAGCGTGGTCAGCAGCGCGGCCACGGCGACGATCAGGTGAAACGACGTCATCGGCCGGCCCAGCCAGGCCCCGAACCGGGTCCGCGGACCCGACGGCCGCGGCGGGGCCGCGGTGTCCTTCACGGCGGGCTTCTCGGCCTCGGCGGCCGCCGACCCACCCTTGGTCCCCCGATGCCGCAACCGGGTCAGCACGCTGGTCACGCCGATCAGGTGGTGGCGCGCGCGGCGGCCGCGAACGCGTCGCCACGCGCGGCGTAGCCGGTGAACTGGTCAAACGAGGCCCCGGCCGGCGCCAGCAGCACGGTGTCGCCGGGCCGGGCCAGGTCGCGGGCCGCCGCGACGGCCGCGGTCATCACGCGCGGACCGATCGGCCCCTCCGGCCCATTCACCACGCGTATCACTTTTGTAACAGCAGTCGCAGCAGGCGCATCCATATCAACATCCTCACCTGTCACAACCTCAACGACGGGCACATCGGGCGCGTGTCGTGATAACGCCTTGGCAACCTCGGCGCGGTCCCGGCCGATCAACACCGCGCCCACCAGCCGCGACGCGATCCGGGCCACGGTCGCGTCGATCGAGGCGCCCTTGAGCAGGCCGCCGGCCACCCACACCACCCGCGGGTAGGCCAGCACGGAGGCCTCCGCGGCGTGCGGGTTGGTGGCCTTGGAATCGTCGACGTAACTGACGCCGCCGGTGACCACCACCAGCTCGGCCCGGTGCCGCCCGACCCGAAACGCCGCCAGCGCCGAGGCGACGGCCCGCGCGGGCACCCCGACGGCGCGGGCCAGCGCCGCCGCGCCCAGCGCGTCGAGCACCCCGACCGGGCCCGGCACCGGGATCGCGGCCGCCGGCGCCAGCGCCAGGTCGTCGGCGAAGGCCCGGTCGACCAGCCAGCCGTCGCGCACCCCCAGCTCGCCGGCGGCCGGCTCCCCGAGCCGGAACCCGGCCCGCACCGGTGCGGCGGCGGTGTCGCGCAGCGCCGCCGCCCGGGCGTCGTCGAGCCCGACGACCGCCACCCGCCCGTCGAGCACCCGCGCCTTGGCGGCGGTGTAGTGGGCCAGGCTGCCGTGCCAGTCCAGGTGGTCCTCGGCGATGTTGAGCACCGCGCCGCCCTCCGGGCGCAGCGACGGCGCCCAGTGCAGCTGAAAGCTGGACAGTTCCACGGCCAGCAGCTCGGCCGGCTCACCCAGCACGTCCAGCACCGGGTCACCGATGTTGCCGCACAGCACGGCCCGCCGCCCCGCCGCGGTCAGCATGGCGTGCAGCATCGAGGTGGTGGTGGTCTTGCCGTTGGTGCCGGTGACCACCAGCCAGCGCCGCGGCGGCCCGTAGCGGCCCGCCGCGTCCAGCCGCCAGGCCAGCTCCACGTCCCCCCAGATCGGCACCCCGGCGGCCGCGGCGGCGGCCAATACCGGTGCGGTGGGCGGGAATCCGGGGCTGGTGACGACCAGGGCGTAGTCGGTGATGCGGGCTGCGGCGGCGGCCGGGTCGACCGTGGTCACCCCGGCGTCGACGTACGGCGCCAGGGTGGCCGGGTCGTCGTCACACAGCGTGGCCGCGACGTGAAACGGCGCCAGCGCGGCCAGCACCGCCCGCCCGGTGATCCCGGCCCCGGTCACCAGGACCGGCGCCCCGGCGACCAGTGGCGCCAGCGGATCGGTCATCTCACCCACCGGTGGTGGCGAGCCACTCACCGTAGAACAGGGCCACACCCAGCCCGCAGGTGATCGCGGTGAGCAGCCAGAACCGGATGATCACGGTGGTTTCGGCCCAGCCGGCCAGCTCGAAATGGTGGTGAAACGGCGCCATCCGGAACACCCGGCGCCCGGTGCTGCGGAACGCGACGATCTGCACCACCACCGAGATGATCTCGGCGACGAACAGCGACCCCAACACCACCGCGAGGATCTCGGTGCGGCTGGTCACCGACAGCCCGGCGATCACCCCGCCCAGCGCCAGCGACCCGGTGTCGCCCATGAAGATCTTGGCCGGCGCGGCGTTCCACCACAAAAACCCGACGCAGGCCCCGGCGGTGGCGGCCGCGACCAGCGCCAGATCCAGCGGGTCGCGCACGTCGTAGCAGCCCGGGTCGTGGGTGAGGGCGCACGCGTTGCGGTATTGCCAGAAGGTGATCAGCACGTAGGCGGCGGACACCATCGCCATCGCCCCGCCGGCCAGCCCGTCCAGGCCGTCGGTGAAGTTCACCGCGTTGGACCAGGCGCTGACCAGCACCACGCAGAACAGCACGAACAGCACCGGCACCAGGGTGACGGTGGCGATGTCGCGCACATAGGACAGCTGCACCCCGCCCGGGGTCAGCCCGATGTCGTTGCGGAACCCCAACACCAGCACCCCGAACAGCACCGCCGCGGTGATCTGGCCGACGGTCTTGGCGGTCTTGTTCAACCCCAGGTTGCGGGACCGGCGGATCTTGATCAGGTCGTCGACGAAGCCGACCGCACCCAGCGCGGTGGCCAAGCCGAGCACCAGCAGGCCCGAGGCGGTCGGGCCGTCGCCGCCGAACAGCAGGCCGAGCAGGTGGGCGCCGATGTAGCCGGCCCAGATGCCGGCCAGGATCGCCACCCCGCCCATCGACGGGGTGCCGCGTTTGGTTTTGTGGCTGGGCGGGCCGTCCTCGCGGATCTCGTGACCGAACCCCTGCCGGGTGAACAGCCGGATCAGCGCCGGGGTCAGCAGAATCGACACCGCCAGCGCGATACCGACGGCGAGCAGGATCTCGATCATGCGCCGTCCCCGGCGACCAGGGCGTCGGCCAGCCGTCCCAGGCCGGCCGCGTTGGACGCCTTGACCAGCACCACGTCACCGGGCCGCAGTTCGGCCCGCAGCAGGGCCAGCGCGGCGTCGGCGTCGGCGACCATGGTGGACTCGGAGCCCCACGAACCCTCCATGACCGCCCCGTGGTGCATGGCGCTCATAGACCTCCCCATTCCGACGACAACGAGACGAGAGACATCTAAGCGCACCGCCAGTCGGCCGATGCGATCATGTTCGGCTATCGCGTCCTCCCCCAGCTCGGCCATCTCGCCGAGCACCGCGAAGCTGCGTCGGGGGGCGCCGGTTTGCCGGGCGATGACGGCCAGCGCCTGCAGCCCGGCGCGCACCGAGTCCGGGTTGGCGTTGTAGGCGTCGTCGATGACGGTCACCCCGTCGGCGCGGGTGCTCACCTGCATGCGGTGCGCGGAGACCGGGCCCGCACCGGCCAGCGCGGTGGCCAGTTGCTCGGTGCTGGCGCCGCATTCCAGCGCGACCGCGGCCGCGCACAGCGCGTTGGACACCTGGTGGTCGCCGTGCACGCCGAGCGCGACGTCGACGGCGGTGTCCCCGGCGTGCAGGGTGAACCGGGCCCGGGCCAGCTCGTCGAGGGTCACCGGCCCGGCCCACACGTCGGCGGGGCCGGCCCGGCTGACCCGCACCACCCGGGCGGCGGTCTGGGCGGCCATCGCCGCCACCGCCGCATCGTCGGCGTTGAGCACCACCACCCCGGACGCCGGAACCGCCTGCGGCAGCTCGGCTTTGGTCGCGGCGATGGCCTCGCGGGAGCCGAACTCGCCCAGATGCGCGGTGCCGACGTTGAGCACCACCGCGATCTGCGGCGGTGCGATCGTGGCCAGCGCGGCGATATTGCCGGGGTGCCGCGCCGACATCTCCAGGATCAGGTAGTCGGTGTCCTCGGTGGCGCGCAGCACCGTCCACGGGTGGCCCAGCTCGTTGTTGAACGAGCCGGGCGGGGCGACCACCTGTCCCAGCGGCGCCAGCACCGCGGCCAGCAGATCCTTGGTGGAGGTCTTGCCCGACGACCCGGTCACCCCGATGATGGTCAACCCGTTGGCCACCAGCTCGGCGGCCACCGCGGCGGCCAGCTTGCCCAACGCCGCCAGCACCGCCGCCCCGGAGCCGTCGGTGTCGTGTTCGAGCACCCCGGCCCGGCTGCCGGACGGGGCGGGCTCGACCACAATGGCCGGCACCCCGACCGGCCGGGCCGCCAGCACCGCGACCGCGCCGGCGGCCACCGCCGCCGCGGCGTGGTCGTGCCCGTCGGCGCGCGCCCCGGGCAGCGCCAGGAACAGCCCGCCGGGGGTGATGTTGCGGGAGTCGAACTCCACGGTCCCGGTCACCCGGGTGCGCGCGGCGGCCTCCGGGGTGATGTCGGCCAGTGTGCCGCCAACGATTTCGGCGATCTGGGCCACGCTCAGCTCGATCACAGCGCCTCCAGGGCGGCCGCCAGCTCCACCCGGTCGTCGAACGGGCGGGTCTGCCCGTGGCTGGTCTGCCCGGTTTCGTGGCCCTTGCCCGCGATCAGCACCACGTCGCCGGGGCGGGCCCAGGCCACGACGTGGTCGATCGCGGCGCGCCGGTCCCCGATCTCGACCACCGCGGCGGTGCCGCCGGCGGCGCCGGCCACGATTTCGCGGCGGATCGCGGCGGGGTCCTCGCTGCGCGGGTTGTCGTCGGTGACCACCACCAAATCGGCCAGTTCGGCGGCGATCTGTCCCATCGGGGCGCGTTTGCCCGGGTCGCGGTCACCGCCGGCGCCGAACACCACCGCCAGCCGGGAATCCGGACGGCGCAGCGTTTCCAGCACGGCGCGCAGCGCGCCGGGTTTGTGCGCGTAGTCGACCAGCGCCAAAAAGCCCTGGCCGCGGTCCACCGGCTCCAGCCGCCCGGGCACCCCGGCATCGCGTAACCCCAGCGCCGCCTGCTCCGGGGACACCCCGACGGTGTCCAGGATCGCCAGCGCGACAAGGCAGTTGGCGATGTTGTAGCGGCCGGGCAACCGGATGCCGACCCGGTGGTGCACCCCGACCGGGTCGACGACGGTGAACTCCTGGCTGCCGTCGGGCAGCGCCAACACGTCCTCGGCGCGCCACCGGGCGGGGCGGCCCGCCGCGCTGACCGTGATCGCGTCGCCGAACCGGGCGGCCATCGCGGTCCCGGCGTCGTCGTCGACGCAGACCACCGCGGTCCGGGCGCGCAGCGGGGAGGCCGGGTCAAACAGCCGCGCCTTGGCCTCGAAGTAGTCGGTCATGCTCGGGTGGAAGTCGAGGTGATCCCGGGACAGGTTGGTGAACCCGCCGACCGCGAACCGCACCCCGTCGGCGCGGCCCAGCGCCAGCGCGTGGCTGGACACCTCCATCACCACGGTGTCGGCGCCGCGTTCGGCCATCACCGCGAGCAGGGCCTGCAGCGCGGGCGCCTCCGGGGTGGTCAGCGCGCTGGGCAAATCGGCGCCGTCGATGCGGACCCCGACGGTGCCGATCAGGCCCGCGGTGCGCCCGGCCGAGCGCAGCCCGGCCTCGACCAGGTAGGTGGTGGTGGTCTTGCCCGAGGTTCCGGTGATGCCGATGACGGCGATCCGCTCGGAGGGATGCCCGTAGACGGTGGCGGCCAGGGCACCGAGGATCTCGCGGGGGGCGGGATGCACCAGCACCGGCACGGTGCGGTCGGCGCCCATCGCGGCCGCGCCGGCGGGGTCGGTGAGCACCGCGACCGCGCCGTGCTCGACGGCCTGGCCGGCGTAGTGCGCGCCGTGGGTGGCCGACCCGGGCAGGGCGGCGAACAGGTCACCGGGCGCGGCGTCCTGGGCGCGCAGCGTCACCCCGGTGATGCGGGTGTCGGCGACCACGCTGCCTTCCGCGGGCACCGCGCTGACCTGGGACGCCAGCGTGAGCAGCGGGATCCCGTCCCCGGTCCGCGGCCGCAGCGTCGTGGGCACCCCGAGATCACCTCCGTCCACCGCCGCGCCATCTTCGGCCTAGACACCCTATGCCAACGCGGCTGCGGCACGAGCAAGGCACAAGCCCGAAAACTTAGGAGGCGATGCGAATGCGGGGCAAGCGTTGACAGGCCGCGGCCGACGTCAATAACCTGAAGTTACGGTTCCGTAACCGTAACTTACGTTGACGTAGGTTGGTCGGGGATGAGGCATTGTCGCGACGCTCGAAAGGCGCGAATCATGACCGAATCGAACACCGCACTGCTGTATGAACTCGAGCCCGTGGTCGCCGCGAATCTGGACCGGCACCTCGCCGCGGTGCGCCCGTGGCAGCCGCACGACTATGTGCCGTGGAGCCGCGGCCGGGACTTCGCGTTCCTGGGCGGCCAGGACTGGACGCCGCAGGATTCGCCGCTGGATCCGGTGGCCCGGGCGGCCTTGACGGTCAACTTGCTCACCGAGGACAACCTGCCGTCCTATCACCGCGAGATCGCTACCCGGTTCGGCCGCGACGGCGCCTGGGGGTCCTGGGTGGGCCAGTGGACGGCCGAGGAGGGCCGCCACAGCGTGGCGCTGCGCGACTACCTGGTGGTGACCCGGGGTGTCGATCCGGTGGCGTTGGAGAACATGCGGATGGCGCACACCGCCGCCGGGTACGACTCCGGGGATAAGACGCCGCTGCAGGCGCTGGCCTACGTGTCGTTCCAAGAGCTCGCCACCCGGATCTCGCACCGCAACACCGGTCGGGCGTCGGGCTGCCCGCTCGCCGAGCAGTTGCTGTCCCGCGTCGCGCTCGACGAGAACCTGCACATGGTGTTCTACCGCAACCTGATGGCCGCCGCGCTGGACATCGACCCGGACGCGGCGCTCGGCGCGATTCGCGACGAGGTGCTCGGCTTCGCGATGCCCGGCATCGGGATGCCGGGCTTCGAGGAGAATGCCTTGACCATCGCCAAGGCGGGGATCTACGACCTGCGCATTCACCACGACGACGTGCTGCTGCCGGTGCTGCGCTACTGGAAGGTGTTCGACCGCACCGACGTTGGCGCCGACGGCGAGAAGGCCCGCGAGCAGATCACCGATTTTCTGGCCGCCCTCGACGAGCGGGCCCGCTACTACGAGGAGAAGGCCGCCGCCCGGCGGGAACTGGCCAACGCTCGGTAGCCGGCGCTACATCTGCTGCAGGGTCAACGGCGCCCCGGGATCCGGTGACAGCGGCACCTCTTCGCGCTGCAGCAGCCAGCTGGCGATGTCGTGGAACAGCGGGGCCGCCGACGATCCCGGCGAGCCGTCCGCGGCGCGGTGCGGGTTATCCATCATCAGGCCGATGACGTAGCGCGGGTTGTCGGCGGGGGCCATGCCGGCGAAGGTGATCCAGTAGACGTCGTTGAAATAGCAACCGCAGGCCGGGTTGATCTGCTGGGCGGTACCGGTTTTCCCGGCGATCTGATATCCCTCGACCGCGGCCTGCGGTCCGGTCCCCTGCTGATAGCCCATCGGGTCGCGTTGCACGACCGCGCGCAACATGTCCCGCACCGTCGCCGCGGTCTGCCCCGAGACCACCCGAACACCTTGCGGGCGCGGCTCTTCGGTACGGGTGCCGTCCGGGGCGATGGTCGCTTTCATGATCCGCGGCGGGATCCGCACCCCGTCGTTGGCGATCGCCTGGTACATGCCGGCCATCTGCAGCAGCGTCATCGAAAGCCCCTGCCCGATCGGCAGGTTGGAGAAGGTGCTGCCCGACCACTGGTCGATCGGCGGCACCAGCCCGGCGCTTTCCCCGGGCAGGCCGACCCGGGTGCGTTGGCCCAGACCGAATTTCTCCAGCATGTCGAACCAGCGGTCCGCGCCGACCCGCTGGGCGAGCATCAGCGTGCCCACGTTGGACGACTTCCCGAACACCCCGGTGGTGGTGTAGGGCGTCACGCCGTGGTTCCAGGCGTCGTGCACGGTCACCCCGCCCATGTCGATCGAGCCCGGCACCTGCAGCACCTCGTCGGGGTTGCTCAACCCGTATTCGATGACCGACGCGGCGGTGACCACCTTGTTCACCGAGCCCGGTTCGAACGGCGAGGTCACCGGCAGGTTGCCCATCTGCTTGTCGCCCTGGCGCCCGATGTCCTGGGACGGGTCAAAGGTGTTGTCGTTGGCCATGGCCAGCACTTCACCGGTCTTGGCGTCGAGCACCACCGCCGAAACGTTTTGTGCCCCCGACGCGTTCTTGGCCTGCTGCACCTGCTGCTGCACGTAGAACTGGATGTCGTCGTCGAGGGTCAGCTGCACCGTGGACCCGTCGACCGCCTTATGCCGGTTGCGGTAACTGCCGGGGATCACCACACCGTCGGACCCGCGGTCGTAGGTGACCGATCCGTCGGTGCCGGCCAGCACCGCGTCCAGCGAGTCCTCCAGGCCCAGCAAGCCGTGGCCGTCCCAGTCGATGCCGCCGACGATATTGGCCGCCAGCGATCCGCCCGGGTACTGCCGCAGATCCTGCCGCTCGCTGCCGACTTCGGGGAACTTCTTGGTGATCGCCTCGGCGATGGCGGGGTCGACCGAGCGGGCCAGGTAGGCGAAGGTGTCGTTGCTTTGCAGCTTCTTTTCCACCGTGGCCGCGTCCGGCTTGTTGTTGAGCCGGGCCGCCACCTCGGTGGCGATCTCGTGCAGCCGCCGCTGCGGGTCGGGGGCCGTCGGGTTCTTCTGTTTGGCGTCGGCCAGCTGCTGGCGGATCTTGACCGGCTGGAACGTCAGCGCGCGCGCTTCCACGGTGAACGCCAGTTTGTCCCCGGTGCGGTCGATGATGGCCCCGCGCATCGCCTGTTCGACGTCGGTGACCTTGAGCTGGCCCGCGGCCTCGGCGCGCAGCCCGGCCGCCCGCGGCACCTGCAGATAGAACAGCTGCGCCGCGGCCACCGCGAGCACCAGGAAGATGACCGCGTTGCCGCCGCGGTGCCGGAAGACGAATGATGCGCTGCGGGAGCCGAATTCCACCGCCTGGCGGGTGCGGCGCGCCCGGGCCGAGTGGCCCAGCGGCTCGGTGCTGCCCTTACCGGTTTTGGCCGCCGGGCCGCCCTTGGCACCGCGCTGCCCGCGCGCGGGCCGCGTCGACGCCGGCTGACGGGTGCGCGTCCGGCCGGCGCGGCTCACCGGGCGACACCCGCCGTCGCGCCGGCCACCGGGGTGAATTGCTCGGGGTTGACCGGGGTGGCCGCCGGGGCCGCGGGCGGCGGTGCGGCGACCGGGGGCTGGGGTACGA
>NZ_MLQM01000193.1:0-10302 GCF_001854525.1 Mycobacterium talmoniae | reverse complement strand
GTGGCGCCCACCGTCATCCCGGCGCTGTTGCGGGCCCGGGACCGCCGCCCCGGCGCCCCCTCGCCGACCCCGGGCACGGTCAGCGCGCGGGTGCGGAAGGTCGCCGCCGGTGGCGCGCTGGGTTTCGGCGGCTGCGGGCGCGACGCGGGCGAATCCTGCTGCGGCGGCGCCGGTTCCGTGGACTGGCCGCCGCCCGGCGGGTCGGGATCCGGGTCCGGGTCCGGCTCCGGGGTCTCGGCGCCGGCCTGGGCCAGCGCCTCGTCGAGCTGGGCGGGGTCGATGCCGGGCTCGTCGAACGGGTCGCGGCGGCGGCGGTGCGGCAACGCCAACTCGGCGGCCACCCGGATGTCGGATTCGTCGACGGTGTCGGCGCCGCGCCAGGCCGCGTGCGCGACCGCGGTACGGGCCACCACCAAATCGGCCCGCATCCCGTCGACATCGAACGCCGCGCACAGGGCGGCGATGCGGCGCAGCTCGGCCTCCGGCAGCACCACCGCGTCGACGGCCGCGCGGGCGGCGGCGATGCGGCGGGCCAGCTCGGCGTCGTCGGCGGCGTAGCGGGCGGCGAACCCGTCCGGGTCGGCTTCATAGGCCATCCGGGCCCGGATGACCTGCACCCGCACGTCGACATCGCGGGAGGCCTGCACGTCGACGGTCAGCCCGAATCGGTCCAGCAGCTGCGGCCGCAGCTCCCCCTCTTCGGGGTTCATCGTCCCGATCAGCACAAACCGGGCCTCGTGCGAATGCGAGATGCCGTCGCGTTCGATGTGCACCCGCCCCATCGCGGCGGCGTCGAGCAGCACATCGACCAGGTGATCGTGCAGCAGGTTGACCTCGTCGACGTAGAGGACACCGCCGTGGGCGCGGGCCAGCAGGCCCGGCGAAAAGGCGTGTTCCCCGTCGCGCAGCACCCGCTGCAGATCCAGGGAGCCGATCACCCGGTCCTCGGTCGCACCGATCGGCAGCTCGACGAGCCGTGCGGCGGGCAGCAACGCGGCCAGGCCGCGCACCGCCGTCGACTTGGCGGTGCCCTTCTCGCCGCGGATCAGCACCCCGCCGATCTCCGGACGGACCGCGCACAAGATCAGCGCCAGGCGCAGCCGGTCGTGCCCGACGATCGCGCTGAACGGATATCGGGTCACCGCGGGGACGGTCACCGGGCGGTGTCGGCCTTCAGCCCCAGCACCTTGGTGCCCCAGGACCAGACCTCCTCGAACAGGGCCGGCTCATTGGACAACTGGGTCCCCAGCGACGGCACCATCTCCTTGAGGGTGGGCAGCCACGACTGATACCGGTCGGGGAAGCACCGCTCCATCACGTCGAGCATGGCCGGCACGGCGGTCGACGCGCCCGGCGAGGCCCCCAGCAGGCCGGCGATGCTGCCGTCGGCGTCGGCCAGCACGGTGGTGCCGAATTCCAGCACCCCCTTCGCGCCGTTGGGGCGGATGACCTGCACCCGCTGCCCGGCCTCGATGGTCTCCCAGTCGGCGTCGCGGGCGGTCGGCGCGAACTCCCGCAGCGCCTGGACCCGGTCGGGCTCGGACAGCAGCAGCTGCCCGACGAGGTAGTTCACCAGGCTCATCTGGGTCAGCCCGACGCTGACCATCGACGACATGTTGTTGGGTTTGACCGACTTCGGCAGGTCGGTGAAATGCCCCTGCTTCAAGAACTTCGGCGTCCAGCCGGCGAACGGACCGAACAGCAGCCAGGACTTGCCGCCGATGACCCGGGTGTCCAGGTGCGGCGCCGACATGGGCGGGGCGCCCAGCGGCGGGAAGCCGTACACCTTCGCCTGGTGCGCGGCGGCCAGCTCCGGGTTGCCGGTACGGATGAACTTGCCGCCCACCGGGAATCCGCCGAACCCCTTGGCCTCCTTGATGCCCGACTTCTGCAGCAACGGCAGCGCATCGCCGCCGGCGCCGACGAACACGAACTTGGCGTTGAGCTTCGATTTCTGGCCGGTGCGCCGGTTGCGGATTTTCACCGTCCAGCTGCCGTCGCGCTGCTTGGACAGGTTGCGCACCTCGTGGCCGAACAGCGCGGTGGTGCCGCTTTGCACGCCGTAGCCGATCAGCTGTTTGGACAGCGAACCGAAATCGACGTCGGTGCCGTCGGCCGACCAGTTCAGCGCGACCGGTTCGGAGAAGTCGCGGCCGGCGGCCATCAGCGGCAGCCTGCGGGCGAATTCATCGGGGTCGTCGATGAACTCGGTGGCGGCGAACAGCGGGTTGGCGGCCAGCGCCTGCTGGCGGCGGCGCAGGAAGTCGATCCGCTCGGCGCCGTGCACGAAGCTGACGTGCGGCACCGGGTTGAGGAAGCTGCGGACATCGGTCAGCATCCCGTTCTCCACCGCGTACGCCCAGAACTGGCGAGTGACCTGGAACTGCTCGTTGACGGTCACCGCCTTGGTGATGTCGATCGAGCCGTCGGGCTGCTCCGGGGTGTAGTTGAGCTCACACAGCGCCGAGTGCCCGGTGCCGGCGTTGTTCCACGGGTCGCTGCTTTCGGCGGCGGCACCGTCCAGGCGTTCGATCAGCGTGATCGACCAGTCCGGCTGGACCCGGCGCAGCAACGCGCCCAGCGTGGCGCTCATAATCCCCGCGCCCACCAGCACGACGTCGGTCTTCGCGGTCTTGGCTTCGTCTGACACCGGATCCTTCGTCCTTACCTACTCGCCAGTTTTCTTCGGTCCCCAGGTTATCCCGATGGCCCCAGCTATTGACCCGGCGCGGTCGAATCCCCGCCCGGTGCGGGCGTCAGCAGCCCTTAAGCTGACCGGTGTGACCGGCTGGACGCCCGACGATCTGCCCGGCTACCGGCGGTACACGATTCCGCTGGGCGCCGACCCCGACGGCGAGGGCGACATCGTCGCGACCCTCGTCGCCCGCGCCGACGCGACCGCCGAGGCGGGCGCCGTGCTCGCGGTGCACGGCTACACCGACTACTTCTTCAACACCGCGCTGGCCGAGCACTTCGCCGCCCGCGGATTCGCCTTCTACGCGCTCGACCTGCGCAAATGCGGCCGGTCGTGGCGTGCCGGGCAGACCCCGCACTTCACCACCGACCTGCGGCACTATGACGTCGAGCTGCAGGCGGCCCTGGACGTCATCGCCGCACAGACCGGCTCGGCGCGGGTGCTGGTGTACGGGCACTCCACCGGCGGGCTGGTCGTGCCGCTGTGGCTGGACCGGCTGCGCCGGCGCGGCGCGCTGGCGGCCTCCGGGGTCGGCGGCCTGGTGCTCAACAGCCCGTGGCTGGACCTGCACGGCCCGGCGATCCTGCGCTGGCCGGTGACGTCGGCGGTGATCGCCGCGCTGGCCCGGCTGGCCCCCACGAAGGTGGCCCGCGGGCCCGGCTGCGGCGGGTACGGCTCCAGCCTGCACCGCGACTACGACGGCGAGTTCGACTACAACCTGGCGTTCAAGCCGCTGGGCGGCTTTCCGATCACGTTCGGCTGGCTGCACGCGAGCCGGCGCGGCCAGGCCCGGCTGCACCGCGGCCTGGACGTCGGGGTGCCCAACCTGATCCTGCGTTCGGATCACAGCGTGCCCGAAACCGCCGATCCGGTCACATTGCAGTGCGGCGACGCGGTGCTCGACGTCACCCAGATCGCCCGCTGGGCGGGGTGCATCGGCAACCGCAGCACCGTGGTCCCGGTCGTCGACGCCAAGCACGACGTGTTCTTGTCGCTGCCCGCTCCGCGGCGGGCGGCGTATCGGCAGCTGGACAGCTGGCTGGACCACTATTGCCGTGCCGCGGACCCCGCCGCACCGACCGGAGGCGGGTGCTGATGGAAACCTACGATCTGGCGATCATCGGAACCGGTTCGGGCAACAGCATTCTCGACGAACGCTACGCCGGTAAGCGGGTGGCGATCTGTGAGCAGGGCACCTTCGGCGGCACCTGCCTCAACGTTGGGTGTATCCCGACGAAGATGTTCGTCTACGCCGCCGAGGTGGCCAACACCGTCCGGCACGCGGCCCGCTACGGCGTCGACGCCCACGTCGATCAGGTGCGCTGGACCGATATCGTCTCGCGGGTCTTCGGCCGCATCGACCCGATCGCGGTCGGCGGCGAGGACTACCGGCGCGGCGCACCCAACATCGACGTGTATGACCAGCACACCCGGTTTGGGGCGGTGTCTGAGGGTAGGTATCTGCTGCGCACCGAGGGCGGGGACGACTTCACCGCCGAACAGGTGGTGATCGCCGCCGGCTCGCGGGTCGCGGTTCCGGCGGTCTTCGCCGACAGCGGCATCGGCTATCACACCAGCGACACCGTGATGCGGATCGCCGAGCTGCCCCAGCACCTGACCATCGTCGGCGGCGGGTTCGTTGCCGCCGAATTCGCGCACATCTTCTCCGCGCTCGGGGTGCGGGTCACGCTGGTGATCCGGGGCGGCACCCTGCTGCGCCACCTCGACGACACCATCAGCGAACGATTCACCCGCATCGCGTCGGCCAAATGGGAGCTGCGCAGCCACCGCAACGTGGTGGCCGCCGACCAAGATCGGTCCGGCATCGCGCTGACCCTCGATGACGGTTCGACGCTGCGCACCGACGCCGTGCTGGTGGCCACCGGACGGGTGCCCAACGGCGACCTGCTGGACGCCGAGCAGGCCGGGATCGCCGTCGCGGGCACCCGGGTGGTTGTCGACGAGTACCAACGCACTTCGGCCCGTAATGTTTTCGCGCTCGGCGACGTGTCCTCACCGTATGAGCTCAAGCATGTGGCCAACCACGAGGCACGGGTGGTGCAGCACAATCTGCTGTGCGACTGGGACGACACCCACGCGATGGTGGCCACCGACCACCGTTACGTCCCGTCGGCGGTGTTCACCGACCCGCAGATCGCCAGCGTCGGGCTGACGGAAAACCAGGCGACCGCGCAGGGATTCGATGTGTCGGTGAAGGTGCAGGACTACGGCGACGTCGCCTACGGCTGGGCGATGGAGGACACCACCGGCATCGTCAAGCTGGTCGCCGAACGCGGCACCGGCCGGTTGCTGGGCGCGCACATCCTCGGCTACCAGGCGTCGTCGATCATCCAGCCGCTGGTCCAGGCGATGAGCTTCGGGCTGACCGCACCGGAGATGGCCCGCGGCCAGTACTGGATTCACCCGGCGCTGCCCGAGGTGGTGGAGAACGCACTCCTGGGCCTGGCCTAAGGCTTACCGCGCGAGCAGACGTAAAAGCACCCCAAAAACGTTGTTTTGGGGTGCTTTTACGTCTGCTCGGCAGCGAACCGGTTAGGCGAAGTCCTCGACCGGCACGCTCCACTTCTCCTCGATGCGGCCGTAGCGCCAGACCAGCACGGCGATGGCCCAGGTGACGACGAACATGCCGACGATGACGTAACCGATCGCGTTGAGGTTGAGCCCTGCGACCCAGTTCCAGAATCCGCCCGACCAGCCCAGCCGCTCGGCGAGCAGGCCGAGCAGTTCAACGGTGCCGATCAGCAGCGCGACGACCACGGACAGGGCGGTGATGGTGATGTTGTAGTAGACCTTGCGCACCGGGTTGGCGAACGCCCAGCCGTAGGCGAAGTTCATGAACGACCCGTCGACGGTGTCCAGCAGGCACATGCCCGCGGCGAACAGGGTGGGCAGGCACAAGATGGCGTACCAGGGTAGGCCGGCCGCGGCGCTGGTGCCGGCCAGCACCAGCAGCGCGATTTCGGTGGCGGTGTCAAAGCCGAGCCCGAACAGGATGCCGACCAGGTACATGTGCCAGGAGCGGGCAATGGACTTCGTGGCGCGGCCCAGGATCCGGTTGAGCAGCCCGCGACTATCCAGCTGGGCTTCGAGTTCGGCTTCGTCGTAGCTGCCGCGGCGCATCCGGGCGAACACCCGCAGGATGCCGGCCAATATGACGACGTTGAGGATCGCGATCAGGTACAGGAACACGCCGGAGACGCTGGTGCCGATCAGCCCGGTGTAGTAGTGCAGCCGCGATGAGTCGTCCTGGACCGGACCGACGACGCTTTTGAGGCCCACCGTCAGCAGTGCCGCCAGGCCGAACACCACGCTGGAATGCCCCAGCGAGAAGAAGAATCCCACCGCCAACGGCCGCTGGCCGTCGTTCATCAGTTTGCGGGTGGTGTTGTCGATGGCGGCGATGTGGTCGGCGTCGAACGCGTGCCGCAACCCCAGCGTGTAGGCGGTCAACCCGATACCAACCCCGAAGGCCTTATCGCCGACGCTGTAATGGGCGGGCTCGACCAAGCACACCAACGTGATCCAGCCGGCCAGATGCAATCCGGTGATCACCGCGAACATCAACCCCAGCCGCGACCATTCCTGCCGCGTCAAGGAGCCCCGCAGCCGCGCCCGCCACGATCGGGACTGGTCGGCGACATCGGTGTGGGAAGACAACCAAGCCAGGTTAGGGCACCGCCGGAACGCGGGGCAACGCGCCCCGGCAGCGCTAAGACCGCGGTGCAGCACGACTTATCCGGGACAAACCCCGGCCACTGAAGGTTTGCCAAACTTTAAGATTAGGTCTACCTAACTTGCAGCGTCGTATGCCCTGACGAGCAAAAATAAGCCGATTGATGTCGACACTTCGAACAATCGTCACGTTGCTGAACCACGCGGGTGGCCGGTAGGTTTAATGACCGACGATCGGCATCCCCGACTAAAGGAGCACGATGCTCGCCACTAGCCGCCCCGCTGTGGCCGTCCGGCCGGCGGCACGCTCACCGTGGCGCACTCTGAGCCGGTCGGCACTGATCACGGCGGTGTTCATTGTCCCGGCTGTGGTGGTTCGGGCCGCCGGCCTGCATCCCCACCCCGTTGTCGCCCTGCTGGTGTACGGCGGCGCGGTGGTCGCGGCCAGCTTCTTGCTGGCCTGGGCGGCCGAAGCGGCCCAGATCGATGTGTCCGGTGGCCTGGCGATCGCCTTGCTCGCGTTGATCGCGGTGTTGCCCGAATACGCCGTCGACCTCTACTACGCCTATAGCTCCGGTCATGCCCCGGAATACACCCAGTACGCGGCGGCCAACATGACCGGATCCAACCGGCTGTTGATGGGTCTGGGCTGGCCGGTTGTGGTGCTGGTCAGTTTGGTGGTGGCCCGCAAAGCAACGGGCAGCAAAGCCGCCGCGGTGTCGCTGGAGCCCGCCAACCGGGTCGAACTCGGGTTTCTGCTCATTGCCGGCGTGGCAGCGTTCGCCATCCCGGCCAGCGGCCAGATCCACCTGGGGCTGGGGCTGGGGCTGTTGGCTTGGTTCGGTTTCTACCTCTACAAAATCAGCCATGGCGACGTGGAAGAGCCCGACCTGATCGGCACCGCCGCCGCCCTCGGGGAGTTGCCCGACCGCACCCGCCGCATCGCGGTCGCCGCCTTGTTCGCCGTGGCCGGCGCGGTGATCTTGTTGTGCGCGAAACCGTTCGCCGACAATCTCGTCGCCGCCGGCACCGAGTTGGGGATCGACCGGTTCCTGCTGGTGCAGTGGCTGGCGCCGCTGGCCTCCGAGGCGCCCGAATTCATCATCGCCACCATCTTCGCCAGCCGCGGCAAGGGGGCCGCGGCGATCGGCACCCTGATCTCGTCCAAGGTCAACCAGTGGACGTTGCTGATCGGCTCGCTACCGGTGGCCCACCTGCTCGGCGGCGGCGGATTCTCGCTGGCCCTCGATTCCCGCCAGATCGAGGAAGTACTGCTCACCGCCACCCAGACCCTGATGGGGGTCATGCTGATCCTGGCGCTGCGCTTCCACCGTGCCACCGCCTGGGCGCTGCTGGCGTTGTTCGTTGTCCAGTTCCCGATCACTTCCACCGAGGGGCGGTTGCTGCTGTGCGGCATCTACACCGCGGTGGCCGTCGCGGGGCTGATCGTCCATCGCCGTCACCTGACCGCTACCGTCGCCGCACCGTTCGTCGGGCACGCCGTGCGCCACGGCGGCCACCCCCACTTGCCCACAGACGCGTAGCCCGCGCTTTCCACCCGCCGAGCAGTCGTAAAGGCACCACGGAAGGGCTGATTTGCGGTGCGTTTGCGTCTTCTCGTGGGCTAGGGGATGAACACCACCCGGGTGCCCGACGGCTCACGCTGCGCCCACACCCCTTCGACGTTCGCCAACGGCTCGGCTTGCGTCGTCAACTGCAACTGGCCGTCGGCGAGCATGCCGAAGAGTCGGGGCAGGAATTCCGTGCGGCCGCGTACCACCACATCCGTCGGCACGCTGCCGAAGCCGACGCCGGTCACGGTCACTCCGGCGCTGCGCAAAATGCTCGCCGGCAGGTTGATCGTCGCACCGGCCATCGATCCGACCTGCACGTATCGGGTGGCGTGAAAGGTCGCACCCAGCCCCTGGTTGCCCAGCGCGGACAGCACCTGTTCGGCCGGTTCTCCCCAGAGATAGTCGAGGACCGCGTCGAAGGGCCGGTCATGATGGGCGTCGGCGACCCGGGTACGCAAATCGTCGTGGCCCAGCCGGATGGTGTCGTCGGCGCCGACGCTGCGCAGCCACTGCAGCCGGGCGGCGTCGCGGCCCACCGCGACGACCCGCTGCACCCCGAATTCGAGCTTGGCCAGCTGGACGGCCAGCGCACCGGTAACGCCGGTCGCCCCCAATACCAAGAGGTGCCGTCCCGGCCGGATCTGCGCGGCGTGGTGTAGCGACATCCAGGCCGACAGACCGGGATTGGGCGCGGCCGCGGCGGTCACCGCCGCCACGTCGTCGGGCACGTCGACGGCGCCGCGCGGATCGATCAACGCGCGTTCGGCCATCATCCCGTACGGGCTCACCGCGCCGGTGTAGACCCGGCGCCCATCGGGGAGCCGCGCCACCCCGTCCACCCCGGCGACGCTGGGCAACGCCAACCCCGAGCTGCCGTAGTGCGCCCCCGAGACCAGCCCGCGGGTGAGGTTGGTCAGCGCGGCCGCCTCCACCGTGGCGACTACCGCACCCTGCTGGCCTGTGGGTTCGGGGAAATCGGCGTATGCCGGCGGTTGTCCCAGAGCCTCGATGACCGCTGCTTTCACGTCACCTCCCAGTTAGTTTCCATGGAAACTTACTCCGGCAGCCGGGGTGATGGCAAGATGGTTTCCATGAAAACCAAGGCGGCGGCCATTGCCGAGATCAGCGCGCTGATCCAGGCGGTCGGTGACAAGTTCGACTCGTCCGACGTCGACGCCGAGCGTGACTTCATGGCTCAGCACTGCCCGCCTCGCCTGTTGCCCTTGGTGCACGACATCCCGACCTTGAGCATCCATCTGCTCGACCACATCACCGAGGAGCCGATCAACCTGGTCGAGTTGGCGGCCCGTTCCGGCCAGCTCAAAGGCACGGTGTCCAAGCACGTGCAGCGACTCGTCGAGGCCGGTCTGGTTCAGCGGTCGTCGGTGCCGGGCAACCGCAAAGAGATCGCGCTCAGCCTCAGTGCGGACGGCCAGATCGTCGCCCTCGCACACCGACGTCTGCATGAGGAGATGAACCGCGGGATGCAGGATTTCCTGTCGCGCTACACCCGTGCCGAGTTGGCCACGGTCACGAAAATCCTCGGAGATCTCCTGCGGTCCGAGCGGGTCGGTGTGCGGTTGGTGACGTAGAACCCGCTACGAAGCGAGCACACCCACCAGCTTTTCGGTCAGCCGGCGATGGGCGGTGTTTTGCGAGGAGGCGAACCGCCACCCGTCCTCGGTGCGCACCGCCACCGTCGTGTTGATCCGGGTGCTGCGCGGCCGCCGCTTGCCCTTCGCCACGGCGGCTTTGGCGTGGATCACCGCGACATCGGGCGTCAGAAACCGCAGTTGGGTGACTTCGACTTCTAGCCGCGATCCCTTGAGAAACTTCTTGAACAGCGGGGCATACGATGCGGCGATCGCGTCACGACCCTGATGATGGCTGCCCAGAAACGTGACGTAGTCCGCGTCCGCGGTGAACACGCTGGCATAGGCATTGGCATCGCCTGCGGCCCAGCCCTTAACCTGACGATCAATCAGCGCGCGGATGGCGGCTTCGTCGGCACCCCGGTCGTTGGTCATGCTTCGCTCACCTCTTTGGTCGCGACTGCACGAGCGAACCATCCGCGTCCCGACGTCCGCTGGGATTGTTATCGTTTCGTGACCTTAACCTGGCGTGTTTGGGCCTTTTCGACCCAAGTTTTGTCGGACCCCGTCGCTAGCGTCGGGGGTATGGAATCGGCTAGCCGCGAACAGATCGTCGAAGCCTTCGACGCGTTGGCTGCCGATATGAACCGGTTGTTGGAGTTGGACTTTGAAGCCCTGACCACCCCGGAACGCCTGGACATGTTGGAGCGCTGCGAGGTGCTGCGCCGCCAACTGCCCGCCGTGGAGC
>NZ_MLQM01000192.1:0-10315 GCF_001854525.1 Mycobacterium talmoniae | reverse complement strand
CCACACCTCCACATCAACAATGGTCCACAAAGACCCGAAGACGCACGACCGCAACCCCTATGCATCAGCCGGCAGCGTCAGATGTGTAGAAGAGACGGGCCCAGGCCGGGGGCTGCACCGGGGTCCCGGGGGGCGGCACCGGGCGGGTCTCCAGCGGCTCGGCGAACCGCCGCTCGGTGCGGAACCCGCCGAAGGACCGGGTCTCGGGCTCACCACCGCCGTCGGGTGGACCGAACGATTGTGTCTCGGGAGCCGGTTCGCCGTGTTCGTACGGCGGGAACTCCGTGGTCGGGTGGTCAGTGACGTTGCGGCCTCGAGCAGCATCGCCGCCATGCGGCGGATTGACAGACACCTGCACTCCCCTTGTGTTCGGTTCGCTTGGCTAATGCTCCGCACAGAATGCTTGTTAACGAAGAGTAGCGCAGCACGCCCGCGCGCCGCCGGGCCGCAGGTCAGCCCACTCCGGCGTAGGAGTGCAGTCCGACGGTCACCAGGTTGACGAAAAACAGGTTGAACACCATCGCGACGAACCCGACCACGTTGATCCAAGCCGCTTTGCTGTCCCGCCAGCCGGCCGTCGACCGGGCGTGCAGGTAGGCGGCGTAAACCACCCAGGCCACGAACGACACCGTCTCCTTGGGGTCCCAGCCCCAGTACCGGCCCCACGCCTCCTCGGCCCAGATCGCGCCGAAGATCACCCCGAACCCGAACACCGGGAACGCGAAGATGGTGGTCCGGTAGGCGATCCGGTCCAGCGTCTGGGCGTCGGGCAGCCGCTGCACGACGCGCGCCAGCACACCGGGGCGCTCCGGGTCGCTCAGCGGCGACGTTTTCAGCAAAAACAGCAGGCTGGCCACCCCGGCGACCAGGAACACCCCCGACCCGAGGCTGACCACCGAAACGTGGATCGGCAGCCAGTAGGACTGCAGCGCCGGCATCACCGGGGCCGCGGTGGCGTACAGCCAGCGCCCCGAGATCGACAGCAGGATCAGCACCGGCAGCAGCACGAACACCCACAGCGCCCGGTGCTGCGGGCGGCGCAGCACCACCGCGGCGGCCACCAGCCCGCTCAAACAGGTCAGGTTGATGAACTCGTACATGTTGCCCCAGGGCGGGCGCAGCGTGGCCAGCCCGCGCAGCACCACGCAACCCACCAGCAGCGCGATGCCCAGGTAGACCAGCGCCAGCCCGGCCCGGCCCACCCGTTCGTCCAGGGATCGGGTCGAGGTGTCGAGCACCACCCCGGGGGTGGCGCTGTCGGCGGTCACCGACCCGGCGGCGACCAGCTCACGGGGCTCGACCCGGCCGCGGGTGTAGGCGAGTTCGACGGCCAGCAGCAGCAGCGCGATGACCAGCACCACCAGCGAGGAGGTGTACGCCCAGTCCGAATAGCGGGCCAGTGCGGCGTCGACGTGCAGGGTGTTCATGTTCTCGGGCCTTCCTTACCGGCCGTCACGACGGGCTGCGTCGTGGTGTCGAGTCCGGCCAGCAGCCGGGTGGTCAGCCGTTCGAACTCGTCACCCCATCCGGAGTTGTCGGTGCGGGCCAGCCCACCCAGCTCGACGTTCACCGTACCCGGGGTCGCCGGGGTGATCCGTGCCCACACCCGTCGGCGCCGCACCACCAGCGACACCAGCAGCCCGGCCATCATCGTCATCGCGCTGACCAGCACCCACAGCTGGCCGGGGTCGTGCGACACCTGCAGGTTGATGAACGGCACCGCGCCGTCGAACCGCACCACGGTGCCGTCGTCGAGTCTGACCTGCTGGCCGGCGGTCAGGTTGGTGCGTTTGACCTTGGTCAGCCGGCCCTGCTCCTTGAGCCGGGGATCGAGGTTGAACAGCGACTGGGGCCGGCCGGTGTCGAGCCCGGCGTCGCCGCGGTAGATGTCGATGGCCACCGCGGGGTCGTTGAGGGCGGGGAAGCTGGACGACAGCAGGGTGCCGTCGAGCTGCTTGGTCGGCGCGAACAGGCCCTCGATCGCGATCTGGTGCTGGCGGCGCTCGCGCGGGTCGGGGTACATGCCGGCCGGCGGGTCGATTCGCACCGCCCCCGACGACAGCAGGGTCAGCGGGCTGTCGGGGCGCCACTGCACGGTTGCGGTGCGGGTCTGCCCGCCCGGGAAGGTGACGGTGAACGTCGGCGCGTAGCCGTGGCCCTGCAGGTACACCCGGTCGCCGCCGAGCCGCAGCGGGTGGTTGACCTCCAGCGGGTAGGGCCGCCACTGGCCGCTGGTCAGGTCGGCGCCGGCCTGGTAGTCGATGTCGGCGGCATAGGAGGTGGCCTGCCCGGACGGCAGGTAGTGCGCGTCGAAGCCGTTGACTCGGATGCACATCGGGTGCAGGGCGGTGCCGTCGACCAGGTTGCCGGCCCGGAACGAGTCGAACGCGGCCGGCGACGCCGAGCAGAAGCCGGGGCCGCCGTCGGCGATCACGATGACGTTGCCCTCGTAGCCGAACATCTTGCCGGCCGCGACCGCGAGCAGCAGGCCCAGCAGCGCGAAGTGGAACACCAGGTTGCCGAATTCGCGTAGGTAGCCCTTCTCGGCCGACACCTCGGCGACGCCGTCGTCGGACCGGATCGTGGTGCGCCAGCCGCGCAGCCGCCCGGCCAGGGTCTTCGCGGTGGCCGCCGGCTCACCGGGGAGCTGGGCGGTGGCGTGTTTGGGCAGCCGGGCCAGGTTGCGCGGGGCGGGCACCGGGGTGGCGCGCAGGCTGCGCAGGTGCTCGAGGGTGCGCGGGGTCAGGCAGCCCACCAGCGACACGAACAGCAGCACGTAGATGGCGGTGAACCAGAAGCTGGAGAACACGTCGAACGCCTGCACCCGATCCAGCCACGGCCCGAGCACCGGATGCTGCACCAGGTATTCGTCGACCTTGCTGGCGTTGAGGTTGCGTTGCGGCAGCAGCGCGCCGGGCACCGCGCCCAACGCCAGCAGGAACAGCAGCACCAGCGCGGTGCCCATCGACGTCAAGCTGCGCCAGGTGTTGCGGATTACGGCGAGCCCCACCATGGCGCGCCGACTGTGCGGTTTCATCCGCCCACCCCGGCCTGTCGCGGATCAAACCGCACAGTCGTGGCCAGGGGTAGGCCTGCTCGCGGCGGTGGGGTGACCATCAGATCGGCAACCTGACGTCGGAGACGACGGCGTCGCGCACCCAGGACACGAACTGCCCCCACGCCCCGGTGAGCAGCGCGACCCCGACCGCGATCAGCAGCACCCCGCCGAGGATCTGGATGGCCCGGGTGTGCCGGCGCAGCCAGGACAGCCCGGCCACCGCCGAGGCCGACCCGAACGCCAGCACCACGAACGGAATGCCCAACCCCAGGCAGTAGGCCAGCACCAGCACCACCCCGCGGGCCACGGTCGCGCCGTCGGTGGCCGAGGCCACGGTGACCACCCCGGTCAGCGTCGGGCCCAGGCACGGCGTCCAGCCCAGCGCGAACACCGCGCCCAGCAGCGGCGCGCCGGCCACCGTGGACAGCTGCCGGGGACTGAACCGGGCCTGGCGCTGCAGGGCCGGGACGAAGCCGACGAACACCAGCCCCATCACGATGGTCAGCGCCCCGCCGACCCGCTGCAGCAGCACCTGGTTGGTGATTAGCGCGGTGGTCATGCCCAGCACCGCGACGGTGCCCAGCACGAACACCGCGGTGAACCCGGCGACGAACAGCGCCGCCGAGCCGGCGACCCGCCAGCGGGCGGCGGGCGGGGCTTTGACCGCGCCCGGCGGCGGCTGCTCGTCGACGCCGACGACCGCGGCCAGATAGGACAGGTAGCCGGGCACCAGCGGCACCACGCACGGGGACGCGAACGACACCAGCCCGGCCAGCACCGACACCGCCAGCGCCACCAGCAGCGGCCCGGTGGCGGCGGTGTCGGTCAACCCGCTGCTCATGGCGGCCCGGGCCGTGTGGGCGACCCGCCTTGTTCGGCGGCCAGCCGCTGCACCACCGGCTGCAGATCCTGCGCGAGCAGTTCCCGCAGAAACACCGCGGCGACCCGGTGTTCGCGGTCCAGCACGATGGTGGACGGGATGACCGAGGACGGGTATTTGCCGCCGAATGCGATCAAGGTGCGCATCGCCGGGTCGTAGATCGACGGGAACGTGACGTGCCGGTCGGTGACGAAATCCTGGGCGGCCTGCTGGTTGTAGTCGCGCACGTCGATGCCGAGGAACGCCACGCCCTGGGCGCGGGTGGCGTCGTACACCTGCTGCAGCTGGCCGATTTCGGTGCGGCACGGCCCGCACCACTGGCCCCAAATGTTGAGCACGACGACTTGGCCCGGGTAGTCGTCGACGGCCCGGGTGCGGGCCGGGTCCAGCAGATCCGGCCCGGCCACCGGGCCGGGCCGGCCGCGGTCGGCCGGCGGGTCGTAGAAGATGTCGGTCTTGCCGCCGGGCGCGACGAACTCGAAGGTGCCGCCGCGGGCGACGGCGTCGTCGCCGGTGGAGCAGCCAGTGCAGCCCAGGGCGACCAGCGTCGCCCCGAGGATCACCAGCCGCCACATCGTTACGCGTCCGCGGGGGTGGAGTATTCGACGTCGACCAGCCGGTCGCCGTCGAACACCAGCGAGGTCACCGACGCCACCGCGCACTGGCGCCGGCGCGGGTCGTGCCAGAGCTTCCTGCCTTCCAGATGCAGCCGGGTGGTGTACACCGGCAGCTGGTGGCTGACGCACACCACCTCGTGGCCGGCGCCGCGGGCGCGGGCCTTGTCCACCGCGGTGGCCATCCGGGCCGCGATCTGGGCGTACGGCTCGCCCCAGGACGGGGTGAACGGGTTGCGCAGCTGCCACCACACCCGGGGGTCGCGCCAGGCGCCATCGCCGGGCGAAACCCGGCGGCCCTCAAAGAAGTTGGTGGATTCGATCAGGTTGTCGTCGGTGTCGACCGGCAGGTTGTGGGCCGCGGCGATGGGGGCGGCGGTCTCCTGGGCGCGCTGCAGCGGTGAGGCGATCACCGCGACGACGTCCCGGTGCGCCAGCGCGTCGGCGACCGCTTTCGCTTGCCGGTTGCCCTTGTCGGACAGCCGAAACCCGGGCAGCCGGCCGTACAGGATGCCGTCCGGGTTGTACACCTCGCCGTGGCGCACCAGGTGGATGCGGGTGTGCTCGGCCATCAGGGCTTCTCCTCTCGGGCGGCCGCTTGAGCGGCGGCCGGCAACGCGGCGGCGATGGTGTCGAAGGCCGCCTCGTCGAGCGCGGCCGAGACGAACCACACCTCGAATGCGCTGCACGGCGGGTACACCCCGGCGTCCAGCAGGGCGTGGAAGAACGCCGGGTAGCGCCAGGTTTCACTCGCCCGGGCGGTGCCGAAATCGGTGACCGGCGTCTCGGTGAAGAACACGGACAGCATGTTGCCGGCCCGCGGAATCTGGTGCGGCACACCGGCGTCGGTCAGCGCCGCGGAGATCAGGTTGGCCAGCCGGTCGGCGTTGGCGTCCAGCGCCTGGTACACGGCGGCGTCGGCGGCGCGCAGCGTGGCCAGCCCGGCGGCGGTGGCCACCGGGTTCCCGGACAGGGTGCCGGCCTGATACACCGGGCCCAGCGGCGCCAGCTTGGCCATCACCTCGGCGCGGCCGCCGAACGCCGCGGCGGGCAGCCCGCCGCTCATCACCTTTCCGAAGGTGAACAGGTCGGCGTCCACCGGGTCGAGGCCGTACCAGCCGGCCGCGCTGACCCGGAAACCGGTCATCACCTCGTCGGAGATCAGCAGCGCGCCGTGCTCGGCGGTGATCGCGCGCAGCGCGGCGTTGAAGCCGGGCGCCGGCGGCACCACGCCCATGTTGCCGGGGCTGGCCTCGGTGATCACCGCCGCGATCTGGTCGCCGTGCGCGGCGAAGGTCTGCGCCACAGCGTCGACGTCGTTGTAGGGCAACACGATCGTGTCGGCGGCGGTGGCGCCGGTCACCCCGGGCGAGGACGGCAGGCCCAGGGTGGCGACCCCGGAGCCGGCGTCGGCCAGCAGCGCGTCGACGTGGCCGTGGTAGCAGCCGGCGAACTTGACGATCTTGGGCCGGCCGGTGAAGCCGCGGGCCAGCCGCAGCGCGCTCATGGTGGCCTCGGTGCCGGAGTTGACCAGCCGGACCTGCTGCACCGGGGCTACGCGCTCGACGATCTCGGCGGCCAGCTCGACCTCGGCGGCGGTGGGCGCCCCGAACGACAGGCCGTGGGCGGCGGCCCGCTGCACGGCCTCGACGACGGCGGGGTGGGCGTGGCCCAGGATCATCGGGCCCCAGGAGCAGACCAGGTCGACGTAGCGGTTGCCGTCGGCGTCGGTGAGCCGGCAGCCGTTCGCCTCGGCGATGAAGCGCGGGGTGCCGCCGACCGCCGAGAAGGCCCGCACCGGCGAGTTCACCCCGCCGGGGATGACCGCGCAGGCATCGTCGAACAGCCGCGCGGAGGTCGCGGTGGCCTGGTCAACATGCATGGCTACCAGTGTCCCAGCCGGCCTGATCTGGTGAACTACAGGGTGTAGTTCTCGCGGCTGCCGCGCCGGACCCCGTCGCTGCAGACGTACCTGCGACACCACGCGATGAGGAGAACCGAATGACGGTGGAAACGATGCGGCTGCGCTGGTCCTCCACTGCCCAGGACGATGCGTTCACGGTCGTCAATCCGGCGACGGGCCAGCCCATCGTGGTGATCCAGGGTGCCGGGGAGAAAGAGACCGATCGGGCCGTCGAGGCGGCGGCCGCGGCCCAACCGGACTGGAAGGCGCGTCCGCCGCGCGAGCGCGCCCGGTATCTGCGATGGGTAGCGGACGCGGTACGCGAGCACGGGGATGAGATCGCCGGCCTGGAGTCCAGCGATAACGGTAAGCCGGTGCGCGATGCGCGCCGGTACGACGTGGAGGCCTGCATCGCGATCTTCGAGCTGTTCGCCAGCTTGTGCGAGGTAATGCCAAGTCAGGTGCGCGACGCGGGCAGCCTGCTCGACATCACCATGCTTGAGCCCTACGGGGTGGTGGCGGCGATCGTGCCGTTCAACTGGCCGCCGCTGCACACCGCCGGAAAACTGGCACCGGCACTGGCGGTCGGTAATGCCGTGGTTTTGAAGCCGCCCGAGCAGGCCCCGCTGTCGATGCTGCGGGTCGTCGAGCTGGTCCAAGGCATCCTGCCCGACGATGTGGTGCACGTGGTGCCCGGTGGCGGCCGGATCGGAGCGCGTCTCGCCCAGCATCCGCTGGTCGGGAAAATCTCCTTCACCGGGGCGCCGACCACGGGTTCTGCCGTGCTTAAGGCGGCCGCCGACAATCACACCCCGACCCTGATGGAACTCGGCGGCAAGAATCCCTTCATCGTGTGCGCCGACGCGGATATCAACGCCGCCGTGGCGTGGGCGATCGAAGGCGGCTATTACAACAAGGGCGAGGCATGCACGGCGGCGTCCCGATTCCTGGTGCACCGCAGTGTGCACGACGAGTTCGTGGCGAAGCTCAGCAAGGCCGTCCGCCGGTTGCGAGTCGGTGACGGCGCCGACGCCCGAACGCACGTCGGACCGGTGGTCGACGAGAAACAGCAACAGCGGGTCGAGTCGTATCTCGCGCTTGGTGTCGCGGAGGGCGCGGTTGTGGCCGCGCAAGCCGAACTGCCAACCGACCCGGATCTAGCCGGCGGCTATTTCGTGCGGCCCACGTTGTTCACCGGTGTGACCCGAGACATGCGCATCGCCAATGAAGAGATTTTCGGGCCAGTCAGCGTGGTTATCCCGTTTGACTCCGAGGAAGACGCCATCAGCATCGCCAACTCCACCGCGTTCGGTCTGGTGGCCGCGATCTTCAGCCGGGACCCCGAAACCCCGTTGCGAATCAGTCGCGACCTCGGCGCGGGCATGATCTTTGTCAACAACTACAACCGCGCCGTCGTCGGCACGCCCTTCGGCGGGATCAACGCCAGCGGTTACGGGCGCGAGCACGCCCTCGAAACATTGCACGAGTTCGGGTACAGCAAGAGCCTACGGATGCCGTCTGGACGTTCGCCGGTACCCCAATGGGTTTCGGCTCTCGAGGTAACCGACGGGATCTAGAACCGCTGCAAATGCCTATTCCCGCGGTCGACGTGCACGCACATGTCTGGCTGGAACCGATACAGCGACTTGTGCCGACGCACTTGAGTCCGACCCCCGTCGCGGGTTTGATCGGACCATGCAACTCCCCCAATGGCTGGCCCGGTTCAACCGATATTTCACCAACCCGATCCAGCGGCTGTGGGCCGGCTGGGCACCGACGTTCGGGATCCTCGAGCACGTCGGGCGGCGCTCCGGCAAGTCCTACCGAACCCCGCTGAGCGTGTTCAGCACCGACGACGGGGTGGCGATCCTGCTGACCTACGGCCCCAACCGGGACTGGTTGAAGAACATCACCGCCGCCGGCGGGGGCCGGATGCGCCGCTATGGCAAAACCTTCGCGGTGACCAACCCGCGGCGGGTCAGCAAGGCCGAGGCGGCACCGCACGTGCGCGGCGGCTGGCGGCCGATCTTCGCGCGGTTGCCGTTCGAGCAGGCGGTGCTGCTCACCAAGGTGAGCTGAGGATGCAGTTCTCGCAGCGCCGTGCCCGGTTCAACCGGGTGGTGACCAATCCGCTGTTTCGGCCGATCTCCGGGTGGGTGCCGTTATGGTCGATCATCGAGCACAAAGGCCGGCGCTCCGGCAAGACGTATCGCACCCCGGTGTCGATGTTCCACACGCCCGACGGTGTCGCGGTGCTGCTGGTGTACGGGCCCGACCGGGACTGGCTGAAGAATCTGCAGGCCGCCGGCGGTGGCCGGGTCAAGCTGAGCGGCAAGACGTTTGACGTCACCGACCCCCGGGTGGTGCCGACCTCGGAGGCGGTCGGCTTGCTGAAGCCGCCGTGGCGGCAGCTGCTGGGGCACGCCGGGGTGGAGTCCACCTTGCTGTTGACGCGCGCCGGGTGAGCAGCGCCGGGATCAGAGGTAGCGAACGTCGGCACCGACCGCTTCATACGTGCGCCGGGCTCGACGATCAAGGGAAAGTAAGGGCAGGCCGGCCTCAACCGCAGTAGCGGCGACGAGACCGTCATAGGTGACGCCGCCGGTGATCGCGGCGGCTGAAAGCGTCTCGAGCGCACGATCCGTCGCCGCCGCTGTGAGCACCGCCCGGTGCTTGAAGGTGCCGTCGAGAAGGGCCAGCGCCTGAGCGGGCAGGACCCGAAGGGTCGGGTGGCGCGTCAACACCGCATACGTTTCAAACAACGCATGCGCAGCGATTCCCGCTCGGTGTTCGCTGACCGCGGCGAAGGCGACGTCATGAAACTCGTGCAGTTCGGACAACGCGGGCAGCGCGACGCTGGTGTCGACCAGCGCGGTCGGCGTGTCAGCGGAATCGGCTGTCACGCAAGCTATCCCGCACGCTGAGCATATCGTCCAAGGTAGTGGGTTTGCCGCTAGCCGCCGAGATGATCAAGCGACCATCCTTCTCGACAAGCAGGGCATTGTCGCGCTCATCGGGAAGTAGGAACTCAAGGCGGTCACCACTGTCGACGACTTCCAGCTCGGTGCCAGGCGCTAGGCCGTGCCGGTCACGCATCGACTTAGGGATAACGACCCGACCGGCCTTGTCGATGGTGGTCTTCATGAGAAACCCCAAGCTCTTTACCGTCCCGCAATTCTCCCACAACGTTACCATTTTAGTGGGTTTCATCTGGGACTAACGGCAATCGTCATCGGGGGGCAGGGACGCCGAATAGCCCGCGCCGCGGTACGGTACTGGTCAGTACTACCCCGAGACTTCTATGGTGAACGCTGTGACCCAAACCGCCGATCACGCCGCCGATGCTTCGCCGTGGTCCCCGCGCGAGAGCGAACTGCTCGCGACCACGCTGCGACTGCTGCAGGAACACGGCTACGACCGCTTGACGGTCGACGCCGTCGCCGCCACCGCGCGGGCCAGCAAGGCCACCGTGTACCGGCGCTGGCCGTCGAAAGCCGAACTGGTGTTGGCCGCGTTCATCGAGGGCATCCGCCAGGTCGCGGTCCCGCCCGACACCGGCACCCTGCGCGGCGATCTGCTGCGCCTGGGCGAGGTGATCTCGGAGCAGACCCGCCAGCACGCCAGCACCATGCGCGCGGTGCTGGTCGAGGTGTCCCGCAACCCCGCCCTCAACGACGTCATGCAGCACGAGTTCATCGACCAGCGCAAGGCCCTGTTCCACCACATCCTGCAGCAGGCCGTCGACCGGGGTGAGATCGACGCCGTCGTCATCGACGACGAACTCTGGGATCTGCTGCCCGGCTACCTGATCTTCCGGTCCATCGTCCAGGACCGGCCACCCACCCCGCACACCGTGCAGG
>NZ_MLQM01000191.1:0-10324 GCF_001854525.1 Mycobacterium talmoniae | reverse complement strand
CACCACCACCGCGCCCCCCCCCCCCCGCCCCCCCCGCCACACGATCAGCCACACCGCGCCGGACCCGAGGTGGAACGGGTCGACCGACAGCGCCACCGCCGCGACGGTGAACACCACGAAACCCAGGTTGTAGATCCGGACCCGGCCGAACATGTCGCCCAGCCGCCCGAACAGCACCACCAGCACCGCGGAGACCAGCAGGTAACCCATCAGCATCCACAGCAGGTAGCTGACGTTGGACGGGTCCAGCGGGTTGAGCCCGATGCCGCGGAAGATCGCCGGCAGCGAGATCAGCACGATCGAGGAGTTGATGGTCGCCATCAGCACCCCCAGCGTGGTGTTGGACAGCGCAATCCACTTGTAAAACGGGTGGTCGTGGTCGTAGGCCAGCCGCCGACGGGTGGTCGCGACGGCACCGGCGTCGACGGTCGACGGGTCGGCGCCGGGCGGTGTTGTCGGGATCTCGGTCGTCATCGGGTCACCACAAAACGCATATGTTAGCTATGCAAATGATTTCGGCCTAATTCCCGTCGCCACGGGCCTGCAGACGAGCGGTCGGCTGCGCTAGCGTGGGAACGGTCCCACACCAGACCACGCGGGAGCGCGCGTCGAGTGCGCTGAGAGGACGGCTGGGGCGCCGTCGACCGTACGAACCTGACCGGGTAATGCCGGCGTAGGGAGATGAGATGACCGAGTTGGCTGTATCCCCGTCCGTGACCACCGGACCCATTCCGTACAGCACCAAGCACTACCACGAGCTCGACGGCGTGCCTGGTGCCAAGGTGCCGTTCCGGCGGGTCAACCTCACCAACGGGGAACACTTCGACCTCTACGACACCTCCGGGCCCTACACCGACCCCGACGCGGTGATCGACGTGCACGCCGGGCTGCCGCCGCGGCCGGGCGTGGTGCGCGACCGCGGCACCCAGCTGCAGCGGGCCCAGGCCGGTGAGATCACCGCAGAGATGGCCTACATCGCCGCCCGCGAGGGGCTGCCCGCCGAATTGGTGCGCGATGAGGTGGCCCGCGGCCGCGCGGTGATCCCGGCCAACCACAACCACCCCGAGATCGAGCCGATGATCATCGGCAAGGCGTTCGCGGTCAAGGTCAACGCCAATATCGGCAACAGCGCGGTCACCTCCTCGATCGCCGAGGAGGTCGACAAGATGGTGTGGGCCACCCGCTGGGGGGCCGACACCATCATGGACCTGTCCACCGGCAAGGACATCCACGAGACCCGGGAGTGGATCCTGCGTAACTCGCCGGTGCCGGTCGGCACCGTGCCGATCTATCAGGCGCTGGAGAAGGTCAACGGGGATCCCACCAAGCTGACCTGGGAGATCTACCGCGACACCGTGATCGAGCAGTGCGAGCAGGGCGTGGATTACATGACCGTGCACGCCGGGGTGCTGCTGCGGTATGTGCCGCTGACCGCCAAGCGGGTCACCGGCATCGTGTCCCGCGGCGGGTCGATCATGGCCTCGTGGTGCCTGTCGCGGCACCAGGAGTCGTTCCTGTACACCCACTTCGAGGAGCTCGCCGACATCCTGGCCAGCTACGACGTCACGTTCTCACTCGGCGACGGGCTGCGGCCGGGATCGATCGCCGACGCCAACGACGAGGCGCAGTTTGCCGAGCTGCGCACCCTGGGCGAGCTCACCAAGATCGCGAAATCCCGTGGCGCCCAGGTGATGATCGAAGGCCCGGGCCACGTGCCGATGCACAAGATCGTGGAAAATGTGCGGCTGGAAGAGGAATGGTGCGACGAGGCGCCGTTCTACACGCTGGGCCCGCTGGCCACCGACATCGCCCCGGCCTATGACCACATCACCTCGGCGATCGGCGCGGCGATCATCGCCCAGGCCGGCACCGCGATGCTGTGCTACGTCACGCCCAAGGAACACCTGGGGTTGCCGGACCGCAAGGACGTCAAGGACGGGGTGATCGCCTACAAGATCGCCGCGCATGCCGCCGATTTGGCCAAGGGGCACCCGCGGGCGCAGGACCGCGACGACGCCCTGAGCAAGGCGCGGTTCGAATTCCGGTGGTATGACCAGTTCGCGCTGTCGCTCGACCCGGACACCGCCCGGGAGTTCCACGACGAGACGCTGCCGGCCGAGCCGGCCAAGTCCGCGCACTTCTGCTCGATGTGCGGGCCGAAGTTCTGCTCGATGCGGATCAGCCAGGATGTGCGGGACTACGCCGCCGAGCACGGGTTGGAGTCCGAGGAGGACATCGAGGCGGCGCTGTCGATGGGGATGGCGGAGAAGTCGGCCGAGTTCGCCGAGCGCGGCAACCGGGTGTATCTGCCGATTTCCCAGTGACGTTGCTGCCGCTGCCCGCGCCGGGGTCCACCCCGGCGCGGGTGCTGACGATCGCCGGCTCGGATCCCGGCGGCGGCGCCGGCATCCAGGCCGATCTGCGCACCATGGCGCTGCTCGGGGTGCACGGCTGCGTCGCGGTCACCGCGGTCACCGTCCAAAACACGGTGGGCGTGCAGGGTTTTCACGAGGTGCCCGGCGACGTGGTGGCCGCCCAGATGCGCGCGGTGGTCACCGATATCGGGGTGCAGGCCGCCAAAACCGGGATGCTGGCGTCCTCGGACATCATCGCCGCGGTGGCCGGGGCGTGGCGGGAGCTGAACCTGGGCGTGCCGCTGGTGGTCGATCCGGTGTGCGCGTCCATGCACGGGGATGCGCTGCTGGCCCCGGCGGCGCGGGATGCGCTGCGCGCCCAGCTGTTTCCGTTGGCCACGCTGGTCACCCCCAACCTCGACGAGGTGCGGCTGCTGGTCGGCATCGACGTGGTCGACGCCGCCTCGCAGCGGGCGGCGGCCAAGGCCCTGCACGCGCTGGGCCCGCGCTGGGCGTTGGTCAAGGGCGGTCACCTGCGCTCGTCGGCGCACAGCACCGATCTGCTGTACGACGGCACCGACTTTTACTCGTTCGACGCGCCGCGGATTGACACCGGCAACGACCACGGCGGCGGCGACACGCTGGCCGCGGCGGCGGCCTGCGCGCTGGCGCACGGGTTCACCGTGCCGGACGCGGTGGCCTTCGCCAAGCGGTGGGTGACCGAATGCCTGCGCGCCGCCTACCCGCTGGGCCGCGGCCACGGCCCGGTGTCCCCGCTGTTCCGGCTGAGCGAGGGCCGATGACACTCGACGAGATCGCCGGGATCGCGCACCGGCCCGACGGCACCCCGGCGGGTGTGGTGGTGCTGACCCACGGCGCCGGCGGCAGCCGGGAATCGGCGCTGCTGCACCAGGTCTGCGATGAGTGGGCGCGCCGCGGCTGGCTCGCGGTGCGCTACAACCTGCCGTATCGGCGGCGTCGTCCCAAGGGCCCGCCGTCCGGGTCGGGGGCCACCGACCGGGCCGGGATCGTCGAGGCCATCGCGGTGGCCCGCGAGCTCGCCGACGGCCCGCTGATCGCCGGCGGCCACTCCTACGGCGGCCGGCAAACCTCGATGGTGGTGGCCGCCGGCGATGCGGCCCTCGACGTGTTGACGCTGTTCTCCTATCCGGTGCACCCGCCGGGGAAACCGGAGCGGATGCGCACCGAGCACCTGCCCGACATCGCGGCGCCCACGGTGTTCACCCACGGCAGCTCCGACCCGTTCGGCACCCTGGACGAGGTGCGCGCCGCCGCCGCACTGATCCCGGCGCCGACCGCGGTCGTCGAAATCATCGGCGCCCGCCACGACCTGGGCTCCAAACGGCTGAATGTGGCGGCGCTGGCGGTGGACGCGGCGGTGCGGCTGCTGCCCGCTGACCGCGGTTAGACCCGTCCGCGGCGCCGCACGATTTCGGCGGCGATGTCGGCGACCTTGATGTTGGTGTCCTGGGAGGTGCGGCGCAGCAGGTCGAAGGCCTCGGCTTCGGTGATGTCGTTGAGCACCATCATCATCCCGATGGCCTTGCCGATCTCGCGGTTGCTGGCCAGCCCGCGCTGCAGGCTGGCCGCCTCCTCCCCGCGGGCCGCGGCGTTGATGGCCACCGTGGCGAACGCCGCCAGGATGATGGCGCGTTCGGCCGAGGCCTTGTCGAACACGTTGGGGGCGTCGGCGAACAGGTTCAGCGCACCGACCTTGCGGCCGTCGACCAGCAGCCGGAACCCCATCGCGCCGCGCACCGGGGTTTCGGCGACCACGCGGGCCGCCAGCGCGGGCCACTGGCTGTGCACGGTCAGATCGGTGTCGATCTGGGCGGAATCCTCTTCGATGGCATCCAGGCACGGCCCGTCGCCGACCGCCAGCTCCAGTTTGTCGATGGTGCGGGCCACCGCATCGCTGGCGGCCGCCGTCGCATAGCCCTCGCCGCGGCGCAGCAGCAGGCTGGCGTGCTGGCAGCCCGGCACCATCAAGGTCGCCGCCACGCAGATCGCGGCATAGACCTCGGTCAGGTCCGAGCCCTGGTAGACGATCTCGGCCAGCGCGGTGAACACCGTCGCGGGGTCGACCGGTGTCGCCGAGTCGTCGAGGTCACCGGTCATAGTCGTCATCGGGCAGGGGCGCGCTGCGATGCTGCTCGAACAGATCGGCGGCGTCGGCTTCGGCGTCGACCGAGAAACTCTCGTCGCGCGCGTCGTCGGGGTCGGTGACCGGCGCCGACTGGGCGGCCAGGTCAGCGTCGTTGGCTTCCGGAACCGGTCCGGTCATGGGGGGTGCCTTCCGTCGGCCGTTGTCGGGGACTATCTACTAGTGTGCACGGGCGCGGTCAGCGTCGACGAGGTTCATGCCTACTCCGAAGTAAGGTACGGTCGGGTTTATGAGCGCGGGGCATCTCGACGTGGTCATTGTGGGCGCCGGCTTCGGCGGCATGGGCGCGGCGATCCAGCTCAAAAAGCTGGGCTACGACAACATCGTCCTGCTGGAACGCGAGAACGACCTCGGCGGCACCTGGCACGTCAACCGCTACCCCGGGCTGGCCGTCGACATCCCGTCGACCACCTACTCCTACTGGTTCGAGCCCAACCCGTACTGGTCGCGGCTGTTCGCCACCGGCCCGGAGCTCAAGCGCTACGCCGAGCACGTCGCCGACAAATACGACGTGCGCCGCCACATGCGGTTCAACACCGTGGTGCAGGGCGCCCGCTGGGACGAGGAAGCCCAGCGGTGGCGGGTGGCGCTGGCCGGCGGGGAAACCCTGACCACCCGGTTCCTGATCACCGCCACCGGATTCTTGTCCCAGCCGCACACCCCGGACATCCCCGGCATCGCCAGCTTCGACGGTCGGGTCATCCACACCACCGACTGGGACGACAGCTACGACTTCGCCGGGCGTCGAGTCGGGCTGATCGGCACCGGCGCCACCGCCGTGCAGCTGATTCCGGAGCTGGCCAAAACGGTCGGCGACTTGACGGTGTACCAGCGCACCGCGATCTGGGTGGCGCCCAAGCTGGACTTCGGGTTCTCCCCCGCCGTGCAACGGCTGTTCGCCCGGGTGCCGGCGGCCCAGCGGGCGGTCCGGTTCGTCACCGACTACCTGCTGGAGTTCATGACGTTCACCGGCGTGCTGAACTACCCCTACTTCCGCCGGCTGTCGGTGGCGGCGATGGATCTGTGCAAGATCCACCGGTTTATCTCGGTGCGCGACAAGGACTTGCGGGCCAAGCTGACCCCCAGCTACGACATCGGCTGTAAACGCCCCAGCTGGTCCAACGACTACTACCGCAGCTTCACCAAACCGCATGTGCACCTGGAAGCCGGCGGCATCGAGCGCATCGAGCCCGACGGCATCGTCACCGCCGACGGCCGCAAAACCGCCATCGACACCTTGGTACTGGCCACCGGTTTCGACCTGTGGGAGGCGAACTTCCCGGCCATCGAGATCGTCGGGCGCAACGGCCGCAACCTGGGAAAGTGGTGGCGGGAGAACCGGTTCCAGGCCTATCAGGGCGTGTCGATTCCGTACTTCCCGAATTATTTGAGCCTGGCCAGCCCGTACGCGTTCTGCGGATTGTCCTTCTTCAACACCATGGAATACCAGATGCGGCACATGGACCGGCTGTTCGGCGAGGTGCAGCGCCGCGGCGCCACGACTTTCGAGGTCACCGAGCAAGCCAACGCCCGATTCCTGGATCGCATGACCGAGCGGCTGGACCGCTCGGTGTTCTACGCCGGCGACTGCGCGACGTCGCGGTCCTACTACTTCAACCACAGCGGGGAGGCGTCGCTGCTGCGGCCCACCTCGGTGCGCAACGCGGTGCGGGACGGGTCCAATTTCCCGTTGGACGACTACGCCATCGCCTAAGACGCCCCGAACAGCGTCACATCCATCAACCGGCGCACGCAGGCCTGCGGGTAGGCGGATCCCTCGGCATCGGCGTCGGCCGCCAGCCGGTCGTAGTGCACCAGCCGGCCCAAGTCGACCACCAGGGCCATCGCGGCGTGCACCAAAAACCGCGCCTGGGTTGCGGTGACGTCGGAGCGCACCGCGGTCAGCAGCTGAACCCAGGAGTCGATGGTGGAGCGCTGCACGTTGCGCAGCAGCGCCTGGTCGACCGCCGGCAGGTTGACCCGTTCGGTGTAGTAGATCGACGCCAGCTCCGGGTTGGCGAACGACGTCGCGACATAGGCGTCGACCACCTCGGTGAGCGCCTGCCGCGGGTCGCGTTGGGTGGCCAGCACCCCGGACAGTTCCCCGGAGATCCGGTCGGCGGCCCGCCGCAACCCGGTCACCAGGATCTCGGACTTGCCGGAGAAGTAGCGGTAGATCCCCGAAACCGGGATCTCGGCGGCCGCGGCGATCTGCGCCATGCTGGTTTCCGGGTAGCCCTGATCGCTGAACAACACCATCGCCGCGTGCAGCACCGCCTCGTAGACACCGGCCTCCGCGGCGAAGATCCGCCAGGCCGCCGGGCGCGGCGCCACCTCGCGCGGCGAGGGCAGCTCGGCGGCCAGCAACGCCGCCGCCGCCGGGGTCAGCACGGCGCGGATGTCGTCGCGCGAGGACCGCACCCGATGGTCGACGATGCTGCCGATGATGCTGAGCAGGCCGGAGGACAGCATCCACCGCTGCGATGAGGTCAGCGACGGCCGCAGCGCGGACAGCGGCCGCTGGATCCGCTGGTTCACCAGCCGCAACTGTTCCATCAGGGTGGGCTGATCATCGCCGTCCAGGTAGCGCGCCTGCCAGCGGTACAGGCCCCCGGATTCCCGGTTGGCCAGCGTCACGTCGAGCAGCGCCTGCACCACCCGGTCCAGCACGGCGGCCGCCTCGGTGTCGGGTTCGGCGTCGACGAACTCGGTGCAATCCACCAGTTGCTGGCTCAGGGCCAGCACCGCACCGGCGAACAGGTGGTATTTGCTGGCGTAGTGCCGGTACAGCGCGGGCGCCGAGATGCCGACCTTGTCCGCGATGGTCTCCATGCTGACCGCGTGATACCCCAAGGCGCTGAACGCCTCGGCGGACGCCCGGGCGATCTGGTCTTTGCGGTCCTTGGGCCGCCGCCGGATCCCTCCGGGTGCAGCCGCTGGCACTCGGACCGATTTCGTCACCGTCTCACCCTACCCACGTTCACTCCTCCCAAACCTACCCCAGGGGATCAGAATCCTGATTAACATAGCGGGTGCTCGGTGTGCGTGCGATGCCAATGCGACGAACCCGGAGAAGCAGGTCAGGTGGATCGGCAACGCCGGTAGAGGGAGGGCACAGGTGCTACAGCTGCTGCGCCGGGTGCTCGACTACAAATTCACCGTCGCCGAACTCATCGGGATCGCGTTGATCATCGGCACGCCGTATCTGCTGATCGGCGTGGTGTGGTCGGGGACGCACACCGAGCACCTCAAGGACCTGGACGGCATCGACCTGGTGGTGTCCTTCCTCGGGTCGATCGTGTCGTGGCCGGTGTTGCTGCTCTCCAACGTCTGTATGACCTGACCGCAGCGCACCCCCATATAGACAGTCTCAGCTGTTCAGCCTAGGCTGTCTATATGGACGACGTCGCCGAATCCGCGGTCACCGCCGCCCGTGATGTGCGGGTGGTGTTCGGCCGGCTGCGGCGCCGGCTTCGGGAACTCGACACCAGCGACGACCTCACCCCGTCCCAGACCGCGGTGCTGCTCCGCTTGGTCAAGGGCGGGCCGTCGTCGACCAGTGCGCTGGCCGCCGCCGAGCGGGTCCGCCCCCAGTCGATGGCGGCCACACTCGCCGGCCTGGACCGACACGGATTCATCCAGCGCCGTCCGGATCCCGAAGACGGCCGCCGCCAAGTGATCACGCTGACACCGCAGGGTCGGCGGCGCGCCGAATCCGACCGCGAGGCCCGCCGCGAGTGGCTGGCCCGCGCGATGCACGACCGGTTCACCGAGCCGCAACGCCGCGTCATCCTCGAGGCAATGTCGCTGCTGGACCGGCTATGTGACTGACCACCCACGAAAGGACCGGCACCGCCATGGAATTAGGCATACATTTCATCGACTTTCTGCCCGGCGACCCGAGCCAGCTGGGCCCGACCCTGGCGGCGACCGCGACGGCCGCCGAGGACGGCGGGGCGACGATGTTCACCCTGGCCGACCATTTCTTCCAGATGGAGGGGGTCGGCCGCGCCCAGGATCCATTCCTGGAGGGCTACACCACGCTGGGCTTCCTGGCCGGGCACACCACGACGATCACGCTGACCATGCTGGTCACCGGGGTCACCTACCGCTATCCCGGGGTGCTGGCCAAAACCGTGACCACCCTGGACGTGCTGTCGGGGGGCCGGGCCATGCTCGGCATCGGGGCCGCCTGGTACGAACGCGAGCACACCGCGTTGGGCATCCCCTACCCGCCGCTGGCCGACCGGTTCGAGATGATGGAGGAGACGCTGCAGACCTGCGGGCAGATGTGGAGCGACAACGACGGTCCCTATCACGGCAAGCACTACCGGTTGGCCGAGACGATCTGTGCGCCGCAACCGATCCGCCGCCCGCCCATCCTGATCGGCGGCAGCGGGGAAAAGAAGACGCTGCGGATGGTCGCCCAGTACGCCGACGTGTGGAACACCACCGTGTCCGACCCGGATGAGCTGGCGCACAAGGTCGAAGTGCTGAACCGGCACTGCGCGACGCTGAACCGCGACCCCGCCGAAATCCGCAGGACCGTCGGCCTGTTCACCGACCCGTTCGCCGACCTCGACGGCTACCTGAAGACCGTCGAAACGCTGGCCGGGCTCGGGTTCGAGATGATCAACGCCGGCCCGCTGCCGGGAAACCCCGACCCGGCCGGTTTCGTGCGCCGCCTCGGCGACGAGGTGGTGCCCCGGCTGGCCGAGATCGGTTAGCTCAGTCCGACCAGCTACGCGGCACCATCGGGGTGGTCGGTCCGCCGCTGAACGGCCCGCCGGCCAGCGTGGCCAAGCCCGCCGCCTGGGCGACGCCGGATTTGGCTGCGGCGCCGGCGAATCCCAGCGGCCCGGCCCCGTGGTCGGAGGCACCCACCGCGGCGGGCTCCTCCCAGTCCGGATCCACCTCGACGTTCATGTCCATAAACTCATCGCCGTAGCCGCGCTGCCCGGCCTTGCGGCGCCGACGGGCCCGTGCCTGCGCAGCGGTGGCCGCCTGGTCGGCCGGCGCGGCGGCGTCCTCGCTGCCGGGCTCCGCCGCCGAACGCGACCGCCGCCGGCTGGCGCTGGTCCGCGCCGACAACCCCGCTGCGCTGGCCGCATACGACACGTCGGTCATGCCGGCGCCCAACGGGTTGGTCGCACTCGGGCCGAACCCGACGCCGGGGCCGCCGGTCGGGCCGCCGCCGGCCGCCGTCGCGGTGCTCGGGGCCGTCGAGCTGGGGGCGGTGGAGGTGTTGCTGACCGTGGTTTCGATGCCGGCGGGCGCCGACGGTGCCAACGCCGAGCCGGTGGGTACCGGCGTGGCCGCGGCCGCGGGCAGGCCCACCGGCGGGACCGGGACGGCGGCGACCCCGGTGACCCCGGCCACGCCGGCCAACCCGGCGAGCCCCACGGCCCCGGTGGCGGCCAGCGCCATCGGCGCCGCGGCGGCCAACAGCAGCGGGGAGACCTCGGCGAAGGCCAACACCAGCATCAGGTTGTGGAAGACGTTCCAGGCCAGCGCGGAGGCCAAAGCCGGTGAGATGCCCGGGATTTGCGAAAACAGCGGGGTCAGCGCGTTGACCAGGGGCATCGGCTGGATGGGGAAGCCCTCGGGGAAGAACAGCTTGGCGAGCGGATCGGCGAACCCCATGTTGTAGTCGGTGATCCATTGCGCCAACTGGTCTTGCCACGACGAACTCGACGTGGTCGCCGCCGTGGTGGTGGCCTGCTGTTGGGCGGTGGAGGCCTGGCTGTTCTGGTTAACGATCTGCGGGGCGGGGGTGGTGGCGGGC